>JAPLCY010000174.1 GCA_026391995.1 Candidatus Auribacterota bacterium | reverse complement strand
GGAGACGAGGATCCCGGTCTCGCGCAATCCCATTTCGCGGACGAGCTGAAAATCCTCCTTCTTCGCCCGTATCCACCCCGTTACCTCCGGGTAGCGGTATCCCAGGGCAAGGCAGCGGCGCACCGCTTCCTTGTCCTGGGGGCTGTAGAGGAAGAACTCGCACTGGCGGATCAGGCCCGTGCCGCCGTCAAGCTCGTGCAGCATCGTGTAGATGTCGACGATCTGCGAGACGGTGTAGGGCGGCCGGGACTGCTGCCCGTCGCGAAAGGTGGTGTCGGTGATCCAGAACTCCTCTGGCGTCTCGAGCGGAATTGCCTTGGTCTCAAACGGCACGCGCGGTATATCGGTGTAGGGGAAAACCTCGCGGAAAAAAACAGGCTCCTGGACATTCTGGAGCGGAATGGCGCGGGATGCACGACGTGTGCCTCCCGGAAAGGGTTTTTTTTTCATCGCATCTCCGTTGCCGCCGCTCAGACAGACCTCTTCAGCGCCTCGATCTTGAGTCCCGCGATGGCCTCGTTCGGGTGCAATTTTTTCGGACACGCCTCGTCGCAGTTAAATACGGTCCGGCACCGCCATACGCCGTACCGGTCATCCACGATCGCGAGCCGCTCGTCCCGGCCCTCATCCCTGCTGTCGAAGATAAAGCGATATGCCTTGAGCAGCGCCGCGGGACCAAGGTAACGGGGATTGAACCAGAATTGAGGGCAGGAGGAGGTGCAGCTCCCGCACAGGATGCAGTTGACCGCGCTGTCGATCCGGTCCCTGTCGGCGGGGAATTGCAGGAGCTCCCTGTCGGGACACGGCGAGCGCCGTACCAGCCACGGCATGACCGCGGCGATATGGCGGTAAAACTCCCCCATGTCCACCACGAGATCCTTGATAAGCGGGTAGCCAGGAAGGGGGTTGATGGTGATTGTCCTGCCGCGCAGCCGGGAGACCTGGAGATGGCAGGCGAGATCGTTCTTCCCGTTGATGTTCATCGCGCATGAGCCGCAGATGGCGCTGCGGCAGGAGCGGCGGAAGGAGAGCGTGCCGTCAAGGGAGCCCTTGATCTTCTGGAGACAGTCCAGGATCGTCATCCCCTGCCGCACCTCGACCGCGAACGTGTCGTAGCGTGATTTCGGATCCTTATCCGGATTATAGCGGAAGATTTTGAATGTATATAACCCTAGCGTGTCAGCCATGCGTTAGTTCTCCAACAGAGAATGCATCTCGTATACGCCCGGATAAATCCCAAATCACAAATCCCAGATCCCAAAGATAATTTGCGTCATAGTCCTTACCCGGCTTCAAATTCTAATACTTCCTCTCCTTCGGCTCATACCTCGTTATGCGTACGGGCGCGTAGTCACACACCGGCCCTTCGGGAGTATGGCGTGCAAACGAGTGCGTGAGCCAGCGAGCGTCATCCCGTGTGGGGTGATCGGTACGGGAGTGCGCGCCCCTGCTCTCGGTGCGAAGCAGCGCGCCGCGCACGATGAGCTCGGTGAAGTCGAGGAGGCTCCTCAGTTCGATCAGTTCCATGAGCTCGGTATTGAAACGGGCACCGCGGTCATGCAACCGCACGCGCTCGAACCGCCCGCGCAACGTGCCGATTGCGGCGAGCTGCGCGCGTAGCAAGGAATCGGACCTGAATATGCCGCAATTCTTCTGCATCCCCGTCTGTAGATCGTCCCTGATGGCCGCGAGTGATTCATTTCCCTCCCGGTCGAGGAGGAGACGGAGCTCCTTGCGCACCGCATCCTCTGAATCCGGCGGGGCATCCCCCCGCGGGATGGCGGGGAGATCGGCGAGGACAGCCCTGCCGGCGCGCGTGCCGAATACCACCGCATCGAGGAGCGAGTTGCACCCCAGGCGGTTTGCCCCGTGCACGGATACGCAGGCGCACTCGCCACACGCGTAGAGCCCCTGCGCCACCGCGCCCGCGTGATTCAGCAGCACCCGCCCGTTGTTATCGGTGGGGATGCCCCCCATCGAGTAGTGCGCGGTGGGCTGGATCGGGATCGGCTCTTTCAACGCGTCCACGCCGGTGAATCGCATGGCGAGATCGAGGATCTGGGGCAAACTCTTCATTATCTTGTCCGGGCCGAGGTGACGGAGATCGAGGTGGACATAGGCGCCGCCGTTGATGCCGCGCCCCTGGTCGATCTCGGTCTGGATCGCACGCGAGGTAACATCGCGCGGGGCGAGCTCCATCCGATCGGGGGCGTACCGTTTCATGAACCGCTCCCCCTGTCCGTTGATAATGTACGCCCCCTCGCCGCGGGCTCCCTCCGTGACCAGTATCCCGCTCGGGTAGAAGCCGGTGGGATGGAACTGCACGAACTCCATATCCTCGAGCGGAAGGCCCGCCCTGTAGAGAATACTCAGCCCGTCGCCGCTGTTGGCGTGGGCGTTGGAGGTGATCTTGAACGCCCTTCCGTAGCCGCCGGTGGCAAATACCACCGCTCGCGCCAGGAAGGTGTGGAGCTCACCGGTGAGAATCTCGAGGGCCACCACGCCGCGGCAGGCGCCTTCCGCGATGACCAGCGAGAGCACGTGGTACTCGGGATAGAACGTGACCGCCTCCTTGAGGCACTGCTCGTAGAGGGTGTGCAGGAGGACATGGCCGGTGAGGTCGGCCGCATAGCAGGCGCGCTGGCGGAGGTGGCCGCCAAACTCGCGCTGGGCAATCCGCCCGTCCGGCGTGCGGCTGAAGGGAACGCCCATATGCTCAAGCTCGATAATCGTGCCGGGAGCCTCCCTGACGAGGATCTCCACGGCGTCCTGGTCGGCGAGGTAGTCGCTTCCCTTGACCGTATCAAACATGTGGAGGGTCCAGTCATCCTCGCCGGCGTTGCCGAGCGCCGCGGCGATCCCGCCCTGGGCCGCGCCGGAGTGCGAACGCGTGGGGAAGACCTTCGTGAGGATGCAGCAGCTTCCCCCCTTCTTCGCCTCGAGGGCGGCGCGCATGCCGGCGAGCCCGGCACCGACGATCACCGTGTCATAACGATGCAGCATGGCACTGCCCCGGGTTGCTATTTCAGAATGTCAGCACGGTCACGAGCCCTATCGAAAAAAGCCCGGCCGCGGCAATCACTATCAGTATGAGCGCCAGGATCTTCAATGAATCACTGCGCACGTAATCCCCGACGATCTCCCAGACCCCGTACCATCCGTGGCAGAGGCAGAGGGTGAGAAACACGAGGTCGAACGATTTCCAGAGTGGATTCTGGAAACGCCTGACAACGTCGGCGTACAGGCGCTTCTCCGGCCCCATGTAGTGCATGAGGGAGAAGTGCACCAGGATGAGCGCGAAAATCAACCCGCCGCTCAACCTCTGCAGGAACCACCCGATTGATCCGGTCTGTCGTGCCATAGCCGTTCAGCCTATACCGTCATGAACCGATGAGGAGGACCAGCCCGCCCACCAGGACGAGGATGGCGCATACCACGAATACGACCCAAAACGTCGCTCTTTGTTTCCGGATGCCGAGGCCGGCATCCATGACGACAAGCCGCAGGCCGTTCAGGCCGTGGAAGAGGATTGCCGCCAGAAGCATGACCTCCCCCATCCGGAAAAGGGGATTGCCGAGAAAATTCATGAGTTCATCGTACGCCGTCTGGCCGTGCTGGAGGTGGTGGATCACCCAAATGTGCATCGAGAGGTACACGATGAGTGCGACCCCGGAAATACGGTGGAAGAGATGCGACCAGAGCCCCTCCCCCCACCGATATCTGTAACTTCTCATCTGACAATCTCCGCGCCCGGTACCGACGAGTCGATGATTATAGCATCGACATCGGATCGACATCTACCACTATCTGGACGTCGCGCCCGAGCTTCATCGCCCCGAGCGTCGCGCGCAGGAGTTCGTTCATCTCCCGCACCCGCGGCCCCTTTAGGATAAGCTGCCAGCGATAATATCCCTTCGCCCGGGAAATCGGGGAAGGCACCGGGCCGAGGACATGGATGTCCCGCGGCGCCGAACCGCGCAGGAGTTTCTCGAGATGACCAGCCACCCATCGCACCGCCTCCCCCCTTCGTCCACGCACGGTGAGGGCGATAAACCGCTTCACCGGCGGATACCCGAGCTCTTCCCTGAACGGGATCTCGCGCGCATAAAAGAGGTCGTAGTCATGTCTCTGGGCCGCCAGCAGCGCGGGGTGCGTGGGGGTGAAACTCTGCACGATCACCTCGCCCGGAACGTCTCCCCTCCCCGCCCTTCCCGCAACCTGCGTGAGCAGCTGGAACGTCTGCTCGGAAGCCCTGAAGTCAGAAAGGTGCAGCGCGGTATCTGCGCACACCACCCCCACGAGGGTGACGTTGGGGAAGTGAAGCCCCTTGGCGATCATTTGCGTCCCAATGAGGATCCGCACCTCGCCGTCCCTGAATCGCGCCAGCGTCTCGCGGTGCGCGTCCTTGGCGGTCATCGAGTCGGAATCCATCCTGGCAACCTTGTACTCCGGGAATAGCTTCACGACCATCTGTTCGAGCTTCTGCGTCCCTATCCCGGGGAAGCGGATCCCCGGCGACCCGCATTTCGGGCAGCGGACCAGCGGCTTCTCCACGTGTCCGCAGAGGTGACAGAGCAGCCGGCTCCCCTCTTCGTGCACGGTGAGCGAGATGCTGCAGTTGGGGCACCTCTGGACGAAACCACAGCGCCGGCAGAGCAGCAACGGCGCGAAGCCCCGCCGGTTGAGAAAGAGGATCACCTGCTCGCCGCGCCCGAGGCACTCCTCCATGGCCCTGAGGAGCGCGCGAGAGAGGTAGGTTATCCTTCCCGTCTGGCGGGTCTCCCGGAGCATGTCCACGATGGCGACCGAGGGCATTGCACGGCCCTCGATCCGCCGAGTGAGGTGGACAATGCGGTACCGGCCGCGCTCGGCATTCCTGTACGACTCGACCGACGGGGTTGCCGAGCCGAGGATCACCATTGCATGCTCGATCCGGCCACGCACGACGGCGACGTCGCGCGCGTGGTAGCGCGGCGCCTCCTCCTGTTTGTAGGTTCGCTCATGCTCCTCGTCCACTATGATGATGCCCAGATTATGCACCGGGGCAAACACCGCGGAGCGTGCCCCCACCACCACCCGGGCTTTTCCATTTTTAAGCCTTTCCCACTCGTCGAGCCGTTCCCCGTCGGAGAGATGGCTGTGGAGCACCGCGATGCTGTCGGGAAACCGCGCCTTGAATCGCTCCACCGTCTGGGGGGTGAGGGAGATCTCCGGGACGAGCATGATCGCCCCCTTCCCGAGGGAAAGGGCTTCATCGATCGCCTGGAGGTAGACCTCGGTCTTGCCGCTGCCGGTGACGCCGTGGAGGAGCATGACCGAGAACCGCCCTTCCTTGAGGTCACCCCGCGCGTGGTCGAGCGCGCCGGCCTGCTCGGGGGTCGGGGCAAGGTGTTCCTCGAACTCGATCTCCTCCCCCTCCCAGGGATCCCGGTAGACGCGTTGCCGGCGAAGCTCCACGAAACCCCTCTTCTCAAGGGCGGCGACCGACGTGCGCGATGCGCCGCCCCGGCGGAGAAGCTCCTGGAGCGGCATCGGGCCGTTGTGCACCCGAAGGAGATCGATCAACCGGGCACCCTTCGGCGCGCGCGCCTTCAAGGCGCCGATTGCCGAAAGGTCGGCGAGACGCTCCGGCACAGGGTGGACGAAGATCGGCATCTTCACCCGGTGCCCTCTGCGCAGCGCGGTGGGGATCATGCAGCGGATGGCGGACGAGAGCGGGCAGAAATAGTACGAGGCGATCCACTCGGCGAGCTTCAGGAGCGGCTCGCTCACCACCGGCTCCCGGTCGCGGACCGAGATTATCTCCTTCGCCCCGGGATAACCCTCACGCCGCTCGAGCGCGACCACAAAGCCGGAAAGCCTTTGGGAGCGAAACGGCACCACCACCCGCACCCCGGGGCGCACCGCCTCCTCAAGGCCGGGCGGCACGCGGTAGTCGAACCGCCGGTCGATGCCGAGATCAAACACCACACTCGCGTAGTTGGTCATATTTCCCCGGCGCCCTCTAACCTGATCTATTCACCAACTTTTAATGTTTTAACCGCGGATGTCCCTATTATAGACCAAGTCGTGTTGTTCTGCCACGTGATGAGGAGATGGAGTGTAATTCGGCGATCCCCACGGGAAGGGGGGCCTCTACTTCAAGGCTGCTCAGGACTGATCCAGGAACGCCCTGACCTTCTTTAAATCCTCCCACGCCTTGCGTTTCTCGGCGGGGTTTCGCAGCAGATATGCGGGGTGATAGGTGGGGAGTATCGGGATGCCGTGGTAGTCGTGGAAACAGCCGCGGAGCCTGCCGATGGGCGTATCCGTCTTGAGAAGCGTCTGCGCGGCGTGCCTCCCGAGTGCCACGATGAGCCGCGGCCGCACACACTGGAGCTGTGCGAGAAGGTACGGCTCGCACTGTGTGACCTCGTCGGGAAGCGGGTCGCGGTTGCCGGGGGGCCGGCATTTAAGGACGTTCGTGATGTACACCGCTTCTCGATTCAGGCTGATCGCCCCGAGCATCTTCGTTAGGAGCTGGCCGGCCCTCCCCACGAAGGGCAATCCCTGTCTATCCTCCTCGGCCCCCGGCGCCTCGCCGATGAAGAGCACGGGGGCGGGCACCATTCCGGAACCGAAGACCGTTTTGCCGCGCGTACCGGCAAGGCCGCACTTCCGGCATCCGGTCACCGTGTGGGCGAGCGATTCGAGCGAAGGATTCTTGATCTCGGCGGGCGGCGCGGCGGGAGGGGATTCCGCGGGATGAGAGGTTTGTGTCCCCAGTCCGGCACCGGTATTACTTTCGGATCCTTCCCGTGGAATAACCACGAAACCCGCCTGCCTCAGCTCTTCGAGGCAATTGCCCGTGCGCCGGAGGATGTCGCGGAACTGATCGAGAGAATCGTCCATGGATGTGGTCCGTAACGAAATCAGCGGCAGAATTCCACCACGGCGCGGGCTGTTTCCCCTACCGCCTCGTGCGTGAGCTGCGGATAGATCGGCAGGGCGAGTGTCTCCTCCGCGGCCTTCTCGGCAACGGGGAAATCGCCCTTCTTGTAGCCGAGGGGCTTGAAGCACTCCTGGAGGTGAAGCGGCAGCGGGTAGTAGATCGCGTGGCCTATCCCCTTCCCCTTCAAACGCTCCATGAGCTCTCCACGCCGCTCGACGCGTATCACGTATTGATTATAAACGTGGCGCGCGTACGGAAGCTCGTACACTCCTCGAGGAGCTTCGCCTTCACCAGGACCACCGCCGCCTGCAGTTCGTCGAGCCTGCTGTTGTAGCCGATCACGCCGTGGTAGTAGCGTGGCTTCGCGCCGTGTTCGCGGAGGATCCTCAGTCGTTCGGCGAGCGCGTGGTCGCGGGTGAAGAGCATCCCCCCATCGCCCATGCCGCTTAAATTCTTCGTGGGATAGAAGCTCACGCAACCGATGTCGCCGAGCGAGCACACGCGCTTCCCCCTGTATTCTGCGCCGATGCTCTGGCACGCGTCCTCGATGATCTTCACCCCCCACTCCTTCGACAGGGCCGTCAACGGCTCCATCTCGGCGGGCTGCCCGTAGAGGTGGACGGGGATGATCGCCCTGGTGCGTACGTTAATCTTCTTTTCGACGGCCAGGGGATCGATATTGTACGTGCGCGGATCGATATCCACGAACACCGGGGTCGCGCCGACCAGGGCGATGCAACTGGCGGTGGCAAAGAAGCTGTAGGTGGTGGTGATGACCTCGCTCCCCGGCCCAACGCCGGTGGCGCGAAGGGCGAGGATGAGGGCGTCGGTGCCGGAGGCGCAGCCGATGGCGTACGGGACATCCGTGTACTGGGCCAGCGCCTTCTCGAGCGCGGCGACCCGCTCTCCCAGGATATACTTCCCGCTCCTGGCCACCTCCAGCAACGCCTTTTCAACCTCGCCATGCACCTCGCGATACTGCGCGACCATATCCAAAAATGGCACCGCCATGATCATCACCCTCCTGCCGTGCGACGGCCGCCCGGAGCGGGGGCAGCCGCGGGAGGAGCGGCACACTGCCGGTAATAGGGCACGGACAGGCGCAGCCCCTCCCTCAGATCAATGCCGGGCCGGTAGCCTATGAGGCGCGCGGCCCTGCTGATATCGGCGCGCGAATGGCGGACATCCCCGGGCCGTTGCGCGCCGTGGCGCGGTTCGATCCCAACGCCGAGGATCTCATGGAGTAACTCGAGCAGGCCGTTGATCGAAATACCTTCGCCGCAGGCGATATTGATCACCTCGCCGCCCTCCAGAACCGCATCCGCCGCCAGGATATTCGCCTCGGCGACATTCGTGACAAAGGTGAAATCGCGGCTCTGATTGCCGTCACCGTCAATGAGGGGGGCCACTCCACTGCACAATGCCTTGAAAAAGTTCGGTATCACCGCGGCGTAGGATGAGTTCGGGTCCTGGCGCGGTCCGAAGACATTGAAGTAGCGCAATGCCACGCAGCTCATCCCATAAAGTCTGCTGAACACCATGCAATACGCCTCTCCGGCGAGCTTGCCGACCGCGTACGGCGAGAAGGGCCGGGGTACCATCTCCTCCCGCTTCGGGAGTTCGGGGCTGTCCCCGTACACGGACGAGGAGGAGGCATAGACAAAGCGCCTCAC
Organism: Candidatus Auribacterota bacterium; assembly: GCA_026391995.1. GTDB lineage: Bacteria > Auribacterota > Tritonobacteria > UBA1439 > UBA1439 > JAPLCW01. Next base: position 7,899 of record JAPLCY010000174.1, on the reverse strand, counting down.
CTTCGCATCCCGCGCCGCGATGAGAAGGTTCAGGGTCCCCGTGGCATTCACCTCGTGGGATACGCGGGGGTCCTCGACCGAGCGCACCACCGACGGCAGGGCGGCCTGGTGTATCACACAGGCGCACCCCTCGACGGCGCGCGCGACTACTGCAGCGTCCCGGATATCGCCCTCGATCAGTTCAATCTGCCGTTCATACCCTTTCAGGTTTTGACGGCGCCCCGTGGAGAAATTGTCCAGCACGCGCACCGGCCTGCCCTTCGCGAGGAGGAGCTCGACGATATTCGAGCCGATGAACCCCGCCCCCCCCGTTACCAGGTACCGATCCCCCTTCACCTGATCAGCCATTGTCACGTCACCCTTGTATAGCGCATCCTAGAGCGTCACCACCCGCTTCCGCAATTCCCTCGGCAGATTGCGTGTCGCATTGCGGGTATCCACGACCACCTTCGCATGACGGGTGATCGCCTCGTAATCGAATGCCCGGTGATCGGTGATAATCACCACGCACTCCTGGCGGCGCAGGAACGCCGGTGTGAGCCGCGCCGCACGCAACCGCCTCCCCTCGCACTCCAATGACGGAACATATGGGTCCGCGTAGCTGAGGAGGGCGCCATCGCGAATGAGCATCCGCATTATTTCGAGCGCGGGTGACTCTCGCGTATCGCCGACGTCGCGCTTGTACGCCACGCCGAGCACCGCGATGGGGGCTCCGCGCACGCAGCGCCGGCGGCGGTTGAGCGTTCGCCGCAGGAGGCCGAGCACGTGTTCCGGCATGCGCTCGTTGATCTCCGCGGCGATCTCGATCAGGTGGGCCTCGAAGTTGTGCACCCGCGCCTTCCAGGAGAGGTAGAGCGGATCGATCGGCAGGCAGTGGCCCCCGAGCCCCGGCCCGGGGTAGAACGGCATGAATCCGAACGGCTTCGTCGCCGCGGCCCGGATCACCTCCCAGACATCGATCCCCATGCGGTCGCAGATGAGCGCCATCTCGTTGACCATGGCGATATTGACGCTACGAAAGGTGTTCTCGAGCAGCTTGGCCATCTCCGCGACGCGGGTCGAGGAGACCGGGTGCACCTTCTCGATGACCTGCCCGTACAGAAGTCCGGCGAGCGCCGTGCATTGTCTCGTTATGCCCCCGATGATCTTCGGTATATTCTTCGTGCCGTAGCGCGGGTTGCCGGGATCGACGCGCTCCGGAGAAAACGCGAGGAAGAAATCACGCCCCACCGCGGCCCCGTCCTTCTCGAGAAATGGAAGGATGAGTTCGTCGCAGGTGCCGGGGTAGGTGGTGCTTTCGAGGACGATCAGCTGCCGCCGGCGCCGGAAGCGCGCGATCTCTTCAACCGCGCGAACGATATAGGAAAGATCGGGGTCCTTGGTCTTGCGCAGCGGCGTCGGGACACAGATGATCACCACGTCTGCGCCGGCAAGCCTGTCGCACTCCCCCGTGGGCACGAGGCGGCGGTCATGGATAAGGGGGGCAAGCTCGGTCGAGGGCACATCCTGAACGTACGACCTGCCCCGCCGTAGCATGCCCACCCTGGCGGGATCGATCTCGATGCCGATCACGGGGAAGCCGGCCTTCGCAAACTCGATGGCGAGGGGCAGGCCGACATAGCCGAGGCCGAGAATCGCCACCCGCGCCCTTCTCCGCTCTATCTTTTCCCTTAACCCCGCATGTCGGGATTTGCCCTTCGGTCCCGAGGCCCTTCCCTCGACCTTGAGCCCGTGCTTAGGGCTCGGGACGAAGGGCGGGTTCGAGGGAGGATTTGGGATTTTCGATTTCACATCATCTCCCAATGCTCTTATAGATGAACCCCTTCCCCTCCATCACCGCGGGATCAAATATATTCCGGCCGTCGATCACGATCGGATGGTTCATGATCTTCCGCAACCGGTCGAGGTTGAGGCCCTTGAACTCATCCCACTCGGTCACGATCGCGAGGGCGTCGCTCCCCTGCGCCACCTCGTATGCGTTTTTGCAGAACTTCACCCCCTTGATCATTCCGCGTGCAACCCCCATCGCTTGCGGATCGTACACCCTGATTGAGGCCCCTTCGTGCTGGAGCCGGGCGATGATGTCAAGGGAGGGCGCGCTCCGCATGTCGTCGGTGTTCGGTTTGAAGGCGAGCCCCAGGATGCCGATCGTCTTGTCCTTGACGATCCAGATCGTCTCCTCTATCTTCTTTACAAAGCGGACCCGCTGTTCGCGGTTGATCTCCTCGACGAGCTTGAGAAGCTCGAAATCGTACCCCATCTCCTCGGCGATCTTGATGAAGGCCGCCACATCTTTAGGGAAGCAGGAACCGCCGTACCCGATTCCGGCGTTCAGGAACGCCCTGCCTATCCTGCGGTCCAGCCCCATCCCCTGGACCACCTCCATGACGTTGGCGCCGGCGAGTTCGCAGATCTGGGCCAGGGCGTTGGAGAAGGATATCTTCAGGGCCAGGAACGAGTTTGAGGCGTGCTTGATGATCTCGGCCGACTTGATGTCGGTTTCGATCACGGGCGCCTTCAGGGGCCCGTAGAGCTCGCGGAGGATCTTCGCCGCCCGTTTCGAGGAGACGCCAATGACGATGCGGTCGGGGTGCATGGTGTCGTTCACGGCCGACCCCTCGCGGAGAAACTCGGGATTGGAGGCGACGTCGAAATCCACGTTCTTCTTGTTATAGCGCTTGATCGTCTCCGCGACCTTCTCTCCCGTCTTCACCGGCACGGTGCTCTTGTCCACGATGAGCCGGTAACCGTCCATGCTCTCGGCCACCGACCGGGCCACGATCGCCACGGAGCTCAGGTCCGCGGTCCCGTCCGCCTTCGGCGGTGTGCTGACGGCGATGAAGATGATCTCCGACGACTTCACCCCTTCCGCGATGTTCGTCGTGAAGGAGAGGCGTTTCGCCGCGGTGTTGCGGCGGATGATCTCGTCCAGGCCGGGCTCGTAGATCGGCACCTTCCCGCGCTTGAGCATCTTCACCTTCTCGCTGTCGTTGTCGACACAGACAACCCTGTTCTTCATATCCGCCAGGCAGGCGCCTGTCACGAGCCCGACGTACCCGGTACCGATAATACACACCTTTTTCATTACATCCTCCAATCTACGCGCCCGCGCCGCGTGGCGCTGCTGCGTTCTGTGATAAGATCCGTGCACAGGGGCCGCCGCGCGCATCCCCGAGAGGGGATCGTGCGCGCGGGGGATTAGAAATTGAGCTCAAGGGGGACATTGGGATAGGCATCCAGGTAGAGGAGCACGTAGAACCCGACGCTCGACTTCTTCCTCCCCCGGTACCTGATCGTAAACGCCGCCTCCCACTCGTGGAGATCCCTGAAGAGCGACCACTCGCCCTCTTCAAAGGTTCCGTCGCTGGCCTCGAACCTGAGGTACGTCCGCGCCGCCCAGTCGTCGTTGAGCTGGATGTTGAACTCCGTGGTCCAGAGGTTGCTGTCGCTGGTCAGGTACCGCTGGCCGAGGGCCAGGCTGACGATGTCATTGCGATAGACATAGTAGTCGGTGTTGAACTCGTCGAGCCTGCCCTTCACCGGATTGATATACGCCTCGAAATCCACTTTCTGCCAGTCTATCGGGCGGAACTCGGCATCGACAAAAACATCGTTGAAGAGCTTCTCGAAACCGTCGGTGACCTCCGCGGATGAGTAATGGTCGTCCACGAAGGCGCGATGGTTGTACCCGTCATAGCTGCTCTTGTTGGTCAGCATGTCGATGTACACCTTCACGTCGAAGAGGTCCACGTCATCACCCTCTCCGCGCTTGGTCTGCAGCGCGTTCCGCAGCTCGAGGGTGAACATGCTCGTCTCGTTGAAGAAATCGTACTCGTCAAACTGGTAGACCTTCTGGGGATAACTCCTGGTGGGCCTGCTGTAAAACTGGTAGGTCAGGGTCGGCTCGAAGACGTGCCTGAGCTTGTTGATCTTGAGGGTTTCGTTGTAATATTCCCAGGTCCGCCACATCTTCGTGTCGGTCTGCGCGCCGAGGGTGAAGAGGCCTCGCCAGACATTCTGGTTTTCCTCCGAGCGGACCTCCTCCACGATCACCTGGTCCTGGACGCCGTCGCCGTCGGAGTCCCAGAGCGCCCCCGTGGGGACCTGTGTTGAAGCATCCGAAGGGGCCCTGGAATAGAACGTCTCGCGGATCCCCGCCCAGGGTTTCAGGTTCAGGAATTTGAAATACTTCTTGGGGTATGAAAGCTCATGGTAGTTGTCGAGCCTGATGCTCTTGATCGGGTCCGGGATCGGGAGATCAGGTTTCTCGTCCTGGACCTGGTCGGCGGTGAGCGGGTCATCGGTGAAGACATAATTGAAGTTGGTGATCGAGGTCCTGGACTCGTAGAAGAACGGCGTGTCGCCGACCCTCTGGTTCACGGCGTCGATACTGAACTCGGGCAGGCGCTGGATGACGGTGTAGAACTTGTCAAAGCGCGGCTCGGCGCGCAGGCTGATCTGGTACTTCTCGGCCGCCTTTGTGACGTCGAGATAGTTCTCACGCTGGATCTCGTCCTCGTACTCCCCGCGGAAGAATTCGTTGATAAAATCCTCGTCGCTCTGCTTGTTGAAACTGATGGTGAGCTTCGTGTCCTCCGAGAAGTCCTGCTGGTGCTCGAGGGTCACGCGGTATCGGTTCTTGATATCGGGGTCGGAGTTCAGGGTGAAGTCGGGATCAAGGTCGTGGGCGTAGTAAAAGACGGTCTCCCCCTCGGCGCGCGCGCTGGGCAGGTCGTGGTCCATCGTGACGCCGATGCCGAGGCCCCGCTTGCTGCGGTAGTCGACGTGGGGGGTGATGCGCACGCACTTGGTCTTGTAGACATCGATGGCGCTCAACATGAAGAAGCCCCAGTCGGTGTTGAACCCGGGGACGAAGTTGTAGGGGGATTCGTCATCGGTGAGCGAATACTTGGTGTAGGGAGACCAGAAAACGGGCGTCTCGTACAGGTAGAACACCACGTTGTGCGCCACGACGCTGTCGCCGGGGTAAATATAGATCCGCTTGGCGCGAATGCTGGTGTGGGGTTTGACATAGTCGCAGGTGGTCACGTAGCCGTTGTCGATCTGGTACTCGTCCTCGGAGATGCGCCGCACTGTCTTGCCGTACGCGTACCAGGGCTGGACGTAGGCGTCGCAGTCGGTGATGTTCCCCTGGCCGGTCTGGAAATTATAGCGGACGTTTTTCCCGGTGATGAACTGCCCCTGCTGGAAGAGGCTCACGTTCCCCTCGGCATAGGCGTCGTTGGTGTCCATGTACACGGTGATCTTGTCGGCGGTGAGCTTCGCGTCCTTGTACTTGACGACCGCGTTCCCGGTGCCGGTGATGATGTTCTGCTCGCGGTCGAACTCCACGCTGTCGGCGTCGGCTTGGATCGGGAGGGATTCGCCGCCGCCCTTCTTACCCTTGAGGGGGAGCGTCTTGTCGATGACCGTCTTGCCGCTCGCGGCCTCGGACTCCTCCGCCTCGATCTCCTCCCCTTCGATCTTCGCCGAATACGGGGGCTCGTCGGACTCGTTTTCCTCTATCACAGCGGCCGCCGCCTCGCCATGCGTCACTCCCTCTTCGGAGACCGGTTCATCAGCCGCGACATCTTCGGCCGCGACCTCCGGCTGGCCGTCAGCGCTGTCGTCAACCACGACGGCCTGCGGGGATACATCGGCGGAGACATTCTCCTCGGCGGGCAGAGCGGGGACCACGAGCACACAGCCGCAGATGATAATGAGTAGCTGGGCGATTATACGCGGGCGAGTCATCGAACCTCCCGAAACATGCCTAAGGGTACCCCATGCGAGGCAGGGCACATCATAACAAAGGGGATGGGGCGAGCCAATATTTTTTTACTGCTTAATATTTTTATATCAGTCAAGGATCCGCGCTGAATATCGCGGACGCCGCCCCTATCGCGCCACTGTCTTCTCCCAGGGCCGCGCGCACGATCCGCACGTGGTGTCCCGGAACGGGAAGGGCTTGTTCCCGGACCAGGCGTCGCGCCGGTGCGAGCAGGAGTTCGCCGGCGTTGGCGATGCCGCCGCCGACCGCGATAACATCGGGGTCGAAGACGTTCACAATCCCGACAAGGAGCACGCCGAGGTAGTACCCCGCCCGCCGCCAGACCGCCTTCGCCGCGGGATCGCCGCGCCTCGCGGCGAGGGCGATGTGGCGGGGCGTCAACCTTCCCTCGCGGCTGAGGGTGCTCCGTCTGCCCGCCATCGCTCGCCGGGCCAGCCGCACGATCCCCGCCAGGCCAAGGTAACGTTCCGCGCAGCCGCGATTGCCGCAGCCGCACCGGTAGCCCTCCGCATCCACCGTCACATGGCCGAACTCTCCGGCGCTCATCGTGCTCCCGCGGTAGAGACGGCCGTCAATGACGAGCCCGCCGCCCACGCCGGTGCCGATCGTCAGGCAGCAGGCGTTCCGGGCGCCGCGCGCCGCGCCGTAGCGCAACTCGCTCATCGTCATCATATTCACGTCGTTGTCGACCATGCAGCGCATCCGCGTCGCCTTTTCCATGAATGACCGGACGCCGATCTCGCGCCAGCGCGGCAGGTTGGGCGAGAAATGCACCACGCCGCTGCGGTGGTCCACGCAGCCGGCACAGCCGATCCCCATCCCCGCCACGGGCGCGTTCCCCGCGAGACCCATGGCGGCCCCGGCGATCTCCCGCAACACCTCCTCCGGGTGAGCCCGGGGCCCCACATCCACCGTCGCCCGCGCAACTATTGCCGCCCTCTCGGTCACGAGGGCCAGTTTGGCCGTGGTGCCGCCGATATCCACACCGATAGCGCAACGCCTCATCATCCCCCCCCCTCCCCCTCGTCGTAGCGAATACGCGGATCGAGATACGCGTATGAGATATCCACCAGCAGATTGAACAGGAGCAGCATCGCGCAGTAGAGGATGGCGACCCCGAGCGCGACGGTGTGATCCCGGTTAAAGGCGCTGTTGACAAAGAACCGCCCGAGGCCGGGAAGATTGAATATCTTCTCGACGACCACCGCGCCGGTCAGGATCTGGGCGCTCGCGGGCCCGCGGAACGTCACGACGGGCCCTATCGCCACCTTCAAGGCGTGCCGGTAGAGTATCCCCGCCTCACCCACGCCCTTGGCGCGCGCCGCCCTGATAAACGGCTGGTTGAGCACATCGAGCATCCCCGCCCGTGTGAGCCGCGCGATGTAGGCGATGAACGGAGCCGCCAGGGTCATCACCGGCATCACGAGATGCCCGGCTCCCCCCCACCCCGCGACGGGGAGGAGGCGGAGGACGAAGACGAAGAGGATGATGAGGAGCGGCCCGATCACGAACGTCGGGATCGATATCCCCGCGAGCGCGATGACCATCATCGTGTAATCGAGCGGCCCGTTCTGGCGCGCGGCGGCGCAGGTCCCGAAAAAGACGCCGAGCACGATCGACAACCCCAGCGCACACCCCCCGAGAACGAGCGAATAGGGCAGCGCCTGGGCGATGATCTCGTTGACGCTCCTTCCCTGGAGCTTGAGCGACGGCCCCAGGTCGAGCCGGATGAGACCCCACATATACCGGAGATATTGGCGGTGGAGCGGCTCGTCGTAATGAAACTTCGCCTTCACGTTCTTCTCGATGCTCGGGGGGAGCTTGCGCTCGGCGTCGAACGGGCCGCCCGGCGCCGCCCGTATCAGCAGGAAGCCGAGCGTGGCGACGATCCAGAGCGTGGGGATCATCCAAAGTAATCGCCTGATGATATATGCGATCATAAAACACCCGTGCTCCCTGCAGACTTTATAAATATATACTTGAGCGGATGTTCATCAAGCGGATTGGGGAATATGCCGCCGATCCTGTTGCCGTTGTAGAGGTTGATCGAGACATAGAAGTAGATCGGCATGATCGGCATCTCATCCACCACCAGGATATGCTCGGCT
>JAPLCY010000333.1 GCA_026391995.1 Candidatus Auribacterota bacterium | reverse complement strand
GAGGGGGTGCGAAGGGTCCGCGATGCGCACCCCGACGTCAAGGTGTATACCGCCGCCATCGACCGATGTCTTGATGCGCGGGCATATATCCTCCCCGGGATAGGGGATGCGGGGGACAGGTTGTGTGAAACATAGGGAGCGATCACGCTGTATAGCGGATCCGTTGGCGCCTGATCGCCCGATCACCTCATGATCACCTCCATTATTCTCGCTGCCGGTGCATCCCGAAGGATGGGGAGGCCGAAGGCGCTGATGCCGCTCGAGGGGAGCACCTTCATCGAGACAATAGTCGCAAGGGTGCGGGATGCAGGCGCGGATGAGGTGATCGTGGTGCTGGGCGCGCATGCCGGGGAGATTCGCGAGAAGATACGGTTCACCCGGGGGAAAGTCGTTGTCAATCAGGACTATTCCCGTGGCCAGCTCAGCTCTCTTCAGTGCGGGCTGGACGCGGTGGATCCCCGCGCCGGGGCGGCGCTCGTCACCCTTGTCGATCATCCACTCGTGGCTACTGCTACGTATCAGGCGGTCATGGCCGCCTGGCGAAATGACCGGGAGAAGATCGTCGTGGCGTGCATGCGGGGGAGGGGAGGCCATCCGGTCCTCTTCCCGCGGGGGGTGTTTGACGAATTGATGGACGCTGGTGTTGACGAAGACGCGCGGGTGGTCCTCAGAAGGGACGTCCGGCGCGTCATGCGCCTTGATCTGGATGATCCCGGCATTGTAGCGGACATCGATCTTCCCGGGGATTACGCGCTCTATGCCGGGCGTCCGGAGACGGAGTGAGGGTGGCTGTGACTGAGAGGATCGTACTATGAAACGCGAAGCCGACATATTCGGGGTCATCACCGAGGCCCAGAAGCGCGGACAGGGCATGGCCCTGGCGACCGTGGTGAGCACGCATAAGTCATCACCGCGCAAGGCGGGGGCCAAGATGGTGATTTTCGCCGGCGGCGCCACGGCGGGTACGGTGGGCGGCGGGGTGCTCGAGGCCCTCGTGATCAGGGAGGCCCGGAAGGCGCTCGCCGAAGGCGCCTCGCGCAAGGTCGTCTATAGCCTTGATCCCGAAAACCCCGACAACATCACGATGTGTTGCGGCGGCGAGATGGAGATATTCATTGACGTGCTGAAACACGAGGCGCCCCTCATCATCTTCGGGGGCGGGCATGTCGGCGAGAAGATCGCGCACCTCGCGGAGGCCATAGGCATGCCTTACAGTATTGTTGATGATCGGGCCGAGTATGCGAAGCGCTTGGGACGAAAGCCCGCTATATAGGTTTGATCGCGAGCAGGAACAAGGCGGCAACCTTCATGGAACGCCTTGCCGCAGAGGGGATTGCCGTTGATGAGAGGGTGTACAGCCCTATCGGGCTTGATCTCGGCGACAGTTCCCCAGGGCAGATCGCCCTGAGCGTCCTGGCGGAGATCATAAAGCTTAAATCCGGCGGGACGGGAGAGCACAAACGGCGCACACCGCTTGAAAAAATGAAGCGGATTGAGTAAAATGCCTCCGCGTTAAGGCATGTTCCATCCGGGGGGCCATCGGGCCCCCTGCCTGATATATATGGCGATGACGATCACAGTATCCCTTTTCGGCGAGTATCGGAAGTACGGCAGGACGGCTGAGTTCCCGATGGAGCTCCCCGCCGGGGCCACGCCGCTCACCGTGGCGGAGGCGCTGGGGATTCCCAGGACGCCCTCGCTGTGGGCGCTCGTCGACGGGAAACGGGAGTCTCTCGACGCGCCGCTCAGAGAGGGGAGCAAGGTTTTTTTCTTCCAACCCGTGGGCGGGGGGTAAAAACAGTTTAAAGTTGAAAGTTGAAAGTAACAAGGCCTATAACCGACGCTCGGGGATGATTGTGGGAAAATACAAATACGTAGGCAAAAGGATCACACGGATTGACGCGCGACCCAAGGTTGACGGCAGCCTGAAATATCCCTCCGACTTGTATGAAAACGGTATGGTATGGGGGAGGGTGCTGAGGGCGAAATACCCGCACGCGAAAATCCGTTCCATCGATACCGCCGAAGCACTGAGACTCCCCGGCGTGGTGACCGTGCTCACCCACAAGGATATCCGGGGGATCAACCGCTTCGGCATCGAGCGCCAGGACCAGCCGGTGCTGGCAGAGGACAGGGTCCGCTACGTGGGCGACGCGGTCGCCCTTGTCGGCGCGGAGACCAAGGAGATAGCCGAAGAGGCGCTGGATCTCATCAAGGTGGACTACGAACCGCTTCCCCTCCTCACCGATCCGCGCGACGCGCTCAAGGATAATGCGATCAAGCTTCACGACGGCGGCAACATCGTCCACGAGCTTCATTTTACCCGCGGTGATACGGCAAGGGGTTTCGAGGGGGCGGACGTCGTCGTCGAACACACTTACAGGATGCAGATGATGGACCATGCGTTCCTTGAAACGGAGGCCGGGTTCGCGAGCGTCGACAGGGACGGGGTTCTCACCATCCAATCGTGCGGCCAGTACGCCTTCAGGGATCAGACGCAAATTGCCCGGGCCTTGAACTACCCGCAGGAGAAGATCAGGATGATCGAACCGTACACCGGCGGGGCGTTCGGCGGGAAGGACGAGATCACCGTGCAGATCCTTTTGGCGCTGCTGGCGTTGAAGACCGGACGCCCGTGCAAGATCTGGTTTTCGCGCGAGGAGCATTTCATCTCATGCACGCACCGCCACCCGGTCGAGATCAGGATGAAGACGGCGGCCCGGAAGGACGGGACGCTTGTCGCCCATGAGGTGTGGGCGCTCCAGGACGGAGGCGCCTACGCCACACTGAGCGGCCCGGTCCTCTGCCTCGTGGTCGAGCACTGCTGCGGCCCCTACCTCATCCCCAACCTCAGGGTCGACGGATGGGCGGTCTACACCAATAACGGGATGAGCGGCGCGTTCAGGGGGTTCGGCGCTACGCAGGCGCACGTCGCCATGGAATCGCAAATGAATATCATCGCCGAGAAGCTTGGCATGGATCCGCTCCAGCTCAGGCTGAAAAACGCGATCAGGCGGGGGGACACCTTCGGGATCGGGCAGGAGATGGTCCTGGCGTTCGGCTTCGACGCGTCTCTCGAGAGAGCGTTGGCTCACCCGGTCTGGCGGGACCGCGAGAAGATCAGGCGCGCGCTTGACGACGGGACGGTGAAGAACCGCTGGAAGAGGCGCGGGATCGGCGTGGCGTGCAGTATCCAGGGGAGCGGTCTCGGGAAGGGCCTGCCCGACTACGCGGCCACGACGATAGAACTGAACAGGGATGGTACCGTCAACCTCTACCAGGGGACGATCGAGATCGGCCAGGGGAGCTACACCGGGATTACGCAGGTTGCCGCCGAGATCCTTGATCTGCCCATGGAGAAGATCCATTTCATAGGGGCCGACACCGGCCGGACGCTCGATTCCGGCACTACCACCGCCTCGCGCGTCATGTACGCGGCGGGGCAGGCGACGCTTCTCGCCGCCAGGAATTTTGTCGCGAAGATAAAGGATGTCGCGGCGGAAAAACTCGGCGTGACGGCCGGTACGCTGCTCAACGGCGACGGCGCGGTACGCACCGGTGACGGCAAGGGCGCGCTCACCTATGCCGAGATCGCGCGCGCGGCAAAGGAACCGGTGCGGGCCGAGGGGGTTTTTAACATACCCGTCGCCGACCGTGAGTTTTCTATGGGACTGCCGCACCTCTACGAGCAGAACATCCTCGAGAACGGCTACTTCAAGAACACCGGGCTCTCCACCTATATCGTCCCCTCGAGCTGGGAGGCCCCTGAGATTGAAACGTGCCCAGTGGAGATCCCCGATGAGACGGGCCCGTTCGGAGCCAGGAGCGTTGCCGAGGTGGTGACGACGCCGACCGCCCCCGCCATCCTGAACGCGATCTACGACGCCATCGGCGTCCGGTTCACCGAGCTCCCCGTCACGCCGGAGAAGATTATCGCGGCGCTGGAAAAGATAAAATGATCTCTGTCACGTTCACGGTCAACGGTAAAACGGTCACGGTCGGTACCTCGCCGACCAGGACGCTCCTTGACCTTCTCCGCGAGGAGCTGGGTCTCACCGGCACCAAGGAGGGCTGCGGCAAGGGAGAGTGCGGCGCCTGCACGGTGCTGCTCGATGGAAAGGCGGTGACCTCGTGCCTCGTGCTCGCCGCGCAGCTCGAGGGGAGGGAGGTCCTCACCGTCGAGGGGCTCGCGTCGGACAGGATCGGCAAGGCGCTCCAGGACTCGTGTGTTGAATCAGGCGCCGTACAGTGCGGCTATTGTATCCCCGGCTTTCTGATGGCCGCGCGGGCCCTGCTCCAGGAGAACCCCCATCCCACGCTCGATGAAATCAAGGAGGGTCTCTCAGGCAATCTCTGCCGTTGCACCGGCTATGCGAAGATATTCGACGGGGTGCGGCTCGCCGTGCGGAGGCTCGCGAAATGAAGACGATCGAAACGCACTCCCCGCGCACCCTTGAGGAGGCCCTCGCCCTGTTGGAGATGATGGGCGACGGGATCAGGGTCATTGCCGGCGCGACCGACGTGGTGGTCCAGGTGCTCGAGCGGAAGAAGGACCCGTGCGCGCTGCTCAACCTCTCCTATCTTGAGGAGCTCCGCTACATCAGGGAAGAAGGGGATCTTCTCGCCATCGGCGCGCTCACGACGCACCGCGAGATCGAGCGATCGCCGCTGGTCATGGCGCACGCGCCGTTGCTCGCCGAGGCGGCGTTCATCGTCGGGTCACCCCAGATAAAGAACCTCGGAACCGTCGGCGGCAATATCGCGAATGCGTCACCGGTCGCCGACACGGTCCCGGCGCTCATGGTGCTCGGGGCGACCCTCATCCTGCGATCGAGGGGGGGGACGAGGACGGTCCCCCTCGCCGGGTTTGCCTCCGGGCCGGGCAGGACGATCCTCAAACCCGGGGAACTGATCACTCAGGTCTTGTTCCCGGTGCTGCGTCATGACGAGATAAGTTTCTATGAACGCCTCGGGCAGCGAAGGCTCCTTTCTATCTCTAAAGTGGGGGTGGCGTTCCGCGCGCGCCGCCGCGACAACCGCATGACCAACGTTGCCATCGCGCTGGGCGCGGTCGCCCCGCGGGTGATCATGGCGCCGAACACGGCGGCCTTTCTTGAAGGGAAAGAGTATGCCGCCGTCGTGGCGGAGGAAGCCGCGCGGATCGTCGAAACCGAATCAAAGGCAATCACCGATATGCGATCCACAGACACCTACCGCAACAGGATGGCGGGCGCCCTTCTCATCAGGGGGATGGCGCGGGTGTGTGAGGGGATTACCGGTCTCTAGCCGTATCGAATATGCCAAAGAAGGGGAGACAATGACTGCGCGCACATCACCTGACAACGTTCTGCTTACCGGGGCGCAATTAAAGAGCGAGATCGAGAAGTGCGAATACTGCGCGGAGAAACCGTGCACGACTGCATGCCCCTGCGACTGCTCGCCTTTCGATTTTATCATGGCGGCGAGGGTGGGGAATCCCCACGATTTCAGGCGGGCCGCGGCGCTTATCTTCAGCAAGAATCCGCTCGGCGGCATCTGCGGCATGGTCTGCCCGGACTGGCATTGCATGAAGGCCTGCGTTCATGCCAGGTTCGATTCGCCCGTCGATATCCCCGCCATTCAGGCGACGGTCATCCAGAGGGCCAGGGAACTCGGCGTCATGCCGAAATTCGTGAGCCCCCGCCCGAATGGCACGCGGGTGGCGGTCGTCGGCGCCGGCCCCGCTTTGCGGCAGGGGTTCGATGCCGTGGTGGTCGCCACGGGTCTCTGGGCGCCTGTCAGGATGGGGATACCTCACGAGGACAGGGGAATTGTCGGCATTGACTACCTGAAATCGCCCCGCAGCCACCGGCTGAAGGGGAGGGTGGCGGTGATCGGCGGGGGTGCGAGCGCCCTTGACTGCGCGGTCACGGCGAAGCGGCTCGGGGCCCGTTCGGTCGAGATGTTCGCCCTCGAGGATGCCGGCGAGATGCCTCTCACGGCACGTGAGCGCCGGGAGCTGATCGAGGCCGGCATCACCGTGAGCGGCCGGACGCGTGTCACCGGCATTGCCGTGAAGGGGAAAAGGATCACGGGGCTCGGCACGATCAGGGTGCAGCTCCCGCCGGGGAAGAAGTTCAGCCTGAAAATGATCAGGGACGCGCGCGGCACGGCGATCGAGCGCGGGGATATAGACTATGTCATCATCGCCATCGGCGCGCGTTCGGAGCTCACTCCGGTCCCCAATAAGGCGATCTTCTACGCAGGCGATATTGTGACCGGGCCCTCGACGGTGGTGGAGGCGGCCGCCGCGGGAAAGAATGCCGCCGCCCTCGCCGACGCTTTTCTCTCCGGCGCAAAGAAGCCGAATATCGACAAGCCGACCAAGAGCACTGTCGCCGTGCCGGGTTACAATTTCGAGCCCGTCCCCCTGACGACGGATTTCTTCGGCCGGACGATCAGCTCTCCGTTCCTCCTGTCGGCCTCCCCGGCGAGCGACGGTTTTGACCAGGTGAAGGCGGGATACGAGGCGGGGTGGCCTGGGGCGATCATGAAGACCGCCTTTGACAACCTCCCCATCCATATCCCCGGTGAGTACATGAACTGTTTCAACGAAACAACCTGGGGAAACTGCGACAACGTTTCAGACCATCCCCTTGACCGGGTGTGCGCCGAGATCAAAAAGCTGGTGAGGCTCTACCCGGACCGACTCACCGGCGCATCCACCGGCGGCAGCGTGAGCGGGAACGACGAAGTCGACCGCGGGTCATGGCAGGGCAACACGAGGAAACTCGAGTCGGCCGGCGCGATGGTGATCGAGTACAGCCTCTCCTGCCCCCAGGGCGGAGAGGGTGCCGAAGGCGATATCGTCTCGCAAAACGCCGCCCTCACCGCAAAAATTATTGATTGGGTGATGGAGGTGAGCGATCCCGCGATACCGAAGCTCTTCAAGCTCACCAGCGCGGTGACCGACATCAGGTCAATCCTCGGGGCTGTCGCAAGGGTGTTTGCGAAGTATCCGCACAAGAAG
>JAPLCY010000276.1 GCA_026391995.1 Candidatus Auribacterota bacterium | reverse complement strand
ATATCATGTACCTGAATTTCTTTTTCTGGCAGCCGCCCCAGGGAGGCACGATATACATCAACAGTATCCGGCTGGTCAAGTAGCGCCGGCCGGCTTACGACAAGGAGCTCCTTAATGAAACATCATGAGCACGACGGGAAGGAACGCAGAAGATATCTTCGTATTCCGTTCTGGGCGGATATCCACTTCCAGGTGACGCCGCCGCCCAGCGGCCACATGGATCTGGTGAGCATCGAGTACCCGCAGCACCGGCCGATGCCCGAGGATTCCCTGTTTAGCATCGCGCGCGGCAGAAACATCAGCGCGGGGGGCCTCCTCCTTGATGTGCCGCAGGAGCTGAAACCGGGGATGTTCCTCACTCTTGACATCACAATGTCGCTGGATGCGCCGCCGGTGAATATACAGGCGGTGGTGATGCGAGTCAAGCAGGGGGAGAAGCCTAACGAATACCAGATCGCCGTGAACTTCACCTCATCGAATGACGAGGAAATGCGGAAGATAGCGGATTTCGTGGAGCGCTACTACCTCTAACGGGTGCGCGCCCCTTCCGTCCGGCGACCGTGCGAGGGAGGGTTCAGCGGCTCGTTTCCTGAGTGATGAAATCTTTCAGCCGCGCGGCGTCCTGGGGCGATATCTCGCTGATCTTGAGGCCGAGGCGCAGGGTGGTTGATTTCAACCAGGGATTTTCAATACGGGTTCCCCAGGTCGCGTCGCCGCTCAGGCGTATTGGCTGAGGCGTGTGGGGGAGGGTGATCTCGGCGCTCACCTTCTGCCGGTCGCGGAACACATCCCTTCCCGTGGAGACGCATGTCTCGATCGCGAGTCCTTCTTCACTGAGATTTATAACGCGGCCGCCGTAGAACTTCGGAGTTGCGCCGCCGGGCATATCTTCCAGCACGGTGAGCTGGACGGGGAGATCAGTCATCAAACGTCCGATGTTGCGACGCTCGGCGTCATCACTTTGCTGCGGATCCATAGGCGTGTCTCCTCTAGGCATGCTCAATTATAGCAGTTTCTCAAGGATGGAGAAAAGATCAATTTTACCCGTATTGTATGGGGTCACTTACGGTGGGTATTTTCCCCCCCCCGACCCTTCCCTCGGCTACGCTCGGGACAAGTTCCCCTCAAGGGGGGAGAGGGATAATGTGGGAGCCCCCCATAAGTGACCCAGTACCCCGTATTTCAGGCATTGAGGGTCTCCTGCGCCTGTGTGCTCGCCCTTATTCTCACAGGGTGTGCCTCGCCGCGGGGCGGGACAGTGACGCAGGTATCCACTTTCCACGCCCTTTCCTCGGGCGACTACGATGGCAGGATCTCATGCGCCGAGCTCCTCAGCCACGGCGATACGGGTCTGGGGACATTTGACCGCCTGGATGGCGAGATGATCGTTCTGAGCGGAACGGTCTACCAGGCTCGGTCCGATGGGGGTGTGCGCAGTGTCCGGGGGGATGTGAGGGTGCCATTTGCCGAAGTGGCGCATTTCAGCCCGACAGTGTCCGTGCCGGTGCAATGGGGCTGCGGCTACCGATCTCTCGAAGACCAGCTCAACACGCTGGTTCCGGATCAGGATTGCCCCTGCGCGATAAGGGTAACAGGGCGCTTCTCCCATGTGCGGGCCAGGAGCGTGCCGGCCCAGGGAAAACCGTATCCGCCGCTCACCGTGGCGATAAAAGACCCTCCGGTTTTCGACGCGGCGGATATACCGGGGACGCTGGTGGGATTTCGGGCGCCGCTCTACGCGCGAGACATGACGGTTCCCGGCTACCATTGTCACTTCATATCGGATAACAGGCGCTACGGCGGGCACGTGCTGGATTTTACATTGGAGTCGGGGAAGGCCGAAGTGATGCCGTGCGAGCGATTCCTGCTGCTGCTGGAGCGGAATAGTACCGCAAAGTGAACACATAACTTCTATAAGTACTGTCCACGTTACACATTACACTTTACACTTTCAACTGTAGTAATGGTGGAGCTGACGGGAGTCGAACCCGTGGCCTCTTGAATGCCATTCAAGCGCTCTCCCAGCTGAGCTACAGCCCCACCCGAAGGAAGTGAAAAATGCAAATTGAAAAATAAAAAAGTCAAAATGCGAATATAAAGGATCACGCAGCGAAATAGGTCATTGTTAACAATTCCCGGAGAGCCACATTCCCCCGGGCACGCCATCAAGGGCGCAATTATCCTGCAAAGGGACGGGATTGTCAATTGCTTTTGGGGTTTCCCTGGGATATAATTTGTCGCTTTCCTGTAGCGGGTGAATAGCATGGGCATGACCATCACTGAAAAGATACTCGCCGCGCATGCGGGCGTTGAGTGCGTCTCGCCGGGCGAAATCATCATGGCATCGGTCGACATCGCGCTCGGCAACGACATCACCGCGCCCATCGCCATACGCGAATTCCGGGAGACGGGGGCGGGGAAGGTGTTTGATCGTGCGCGCGTGGTGCTTGTGGCGGACCACTTTACGCCGAATAAGGACATCAAGTCGGCAGAGCAGAGCAAGCTGCTGCGCGACTTCGCGCGTGAGCAGGGGCTCACGCACTATTATGACGTGGGGCGCTGCGGGATTGAGCACGCCCTTCTTCCCGAACAGGGGATCGTCGGACCCGGCGATTTGGTCATCGGCGCGGACAGCCATACCTGTACCTATGGGGCGCTGGGCGCGTTCGCCACCGGCGTGGGGAGCACCGATCTCGCGGCGGCGATGGCCACGGGGAAGGTGTGGTTGAAAGTCCCCCGGTCGCTGAAATTCGTCTACCATGGATCGTGTAAGAAATGGGTGGGGGGGAAGGATTTGATTCTTCACACCATCGGGACAATCGGCGTGGACGGGGCCCTCTACAGGTCCATGGAGTTCACCGGGAATGCGATCGAGCGGCTCCCGATGTCGGGGCGTATCAGCATGTGCAACATGGCCATCGAGGCCGGGGGCAAGAACGGCATCATCGCCCCCGATGCCACGACGCGGGCGTACGTCAGGGGCAGGACGGAGCGGGAGCCCCGCTACTACGAGAGCGATAGGGACGCGCGCTCTGAGCGCGTGATCGAGATAGACGTTTCAATAATCGAACCCCAGGTGTCATTCCCTCCATTGCCCGGGAATGCCCGCGCTATCAGCACGGTGGGGAATATCAAAATCGATCAGGTGGTGATCGGCTCCTGCACCAATGGCCAGCTTGACGACCTGCGTGTTGCCGCGCAGATATTGAACGGGCGCAAGGTTCACCGCGACGTGCGGCTCATCGTGATACCGGCCACGCAGGCGATCTATGCCGAGGCAATGCGCGAGGGTCTGCTCGAGATATTCATCAAGGCGGAGGGTGCCGTCTCGACACCGACCTGCGGGCCATGCCTCGGCGGGCACATGGGAGTCCTCGCCCAGGGAGAGCGGGCGGTGGCGACGACAAACAGGAATTTTGTCGGGCGGATGGGGCACTCGAAAAGCGAGGTGTACCTGGCGGGGCCGGCGGTTGCCGCGGCGAGCGCGATCAAGGGCGAGATATGTTCACCGGAAGAGACACAGTATTAACTACCGGAGCATTAAGCAGTAAGTACTAAGTGCGGTGTACGGAGTACGAGGTGAGTAACCGTGAGTAAGGTGCGCTGATGAATATACAAGGCAGGGCGTGGAAATTCGGGGATGACGTGAACACCGACGAGATTGTTCCCGCCCGGTACCTGAATACCTCGGATCCGCACACCCTCGCGGAACATTGCATGGAGGATGCGGACAAGACATTTGTCGCGAAGGTGCGGAAGGGGGACCTGATCGTGGCGGGGAAGAACTTCGGCTGCGGCTCATCGCGCGAACATGCCCCGGTGGCGATCAGGTACGCTGGGGTGGGCGCGGTAATCGTCCCCGACAGCGCGATCGATGAGCTAAAGAAGTACCGGGCGATCTATCTCGGCGCCATCGGTCACCCGGAGGTGAAGCCGGGAATCCTTGAGACGGGAATTCTCCTGAAACTGAGGTTCGCGCTCGACCAGTACATCAATCTCCGCCCCGTGAAGCTTTACCCCGGGGTCCAATCGCCCCTGCGGGACAAGAAGCCCGAGGATATCGATTTTGTGGTCGTCCGCGAAAATACCGAGGACCTCTATGCGGGGATCGGCGGTTTTCTCAAGAAAGGGACGCCCGACGAGGTCGCGATCCAGGAGATGATCTACACCCGGAAGGGAGTCGAACGCTGTATCCGCTACGCCTATGAGCTCGCGCGCTCGCGCCCGCGCAAGAAGCTCACCTTCTGCGGCAAGACCAATGTCCTCACCTACGTACACGACCTCTGGCAGCGGGTATTCGAGGAGGTCGGCGGGGAGTACCCCGATGTCCAGCGGGATTACGCGCACGTGGACGCGATCTGCATGTGGATGATCAAGAACCCGGATTGGTTCGACGTGATCGTGACGAGTAATATGTTCGGGGACATCATCACCGACCTCGGGGCGATGATCCAGGGCGGCATGGGAATCGCCGCGGGGGGCAATATCAACCCCTCGGGGACATCCATGTTCGAGCCCATCGGCGGCTCCGCCCCGAAGTACACCGGCAAGAACGTGATCAATCCCCTTGCCGCAATCTGCGCCGGCGGAATGATGCTTGAATTCCTCGGCGAACGCGAGGCCGCGCGCGCGGTTGAGGCGGCGGTCATGAAGGTGGTTGCCGGGAAGTTGAAGAGCCTTGCCGCGGGGAAGATGGGATACGGGACGAGCGAGGTAGGCGACATGGTCGCCGCCCTTGTACGAGGGTGAGGACGAAAAGGCGAATGGGCGAGGGGCGGCGACGCGGCGAACATAATCGCCGGCGCGCCGGTTCGCGCGGTCGCCTTTTCATGCGGCCGATGCGTGGATATGCATAGGGAGTAAATGGCAATGGCGCGAGGCTATGCAGTGGCGATCGCGGGTGCGACGGGCGCTGTGGGCGCGGACATGATCGCGACTCTTGAGAAGAGGAAATTCCCCGTGAGCAGGATCACACTGCTTGCGTCGCACCGCTCTGCGGGGAAGAAACTCATGTTCATGGGCGAGGCTGTTGCCGTCGAGGAGCTCAGCGCGAATTCGTTCAAGGGCGTTGAGATCGCACTTTTCAGCGCGGGCGCAGCGCGCAGCAAGGAATTCGCTCCGGAGGCGGTAAAGGCGGGGGCGGTGGTGGTGGACAACTCGAGCGCCTTCCGCATGGAGCCGGATGTCCCGCTTGTCGTCCCTGAGGTCAATCCCGAGGCGGTTGAGAGGCACAAGGGGATCATCGCCAACCCCAATTGCTCCACCATTATCATGGTCGTCCCCCTCTGGCCGATCCATAGGGCGGCCAGGATCAGGAGGATCGTGGTCGCCACCTATCAGGCGGCGTCCGGCGCCGGCGCCGGCGCCATGGCCGAGCTCAGGAAGCAGTACTGCGAGATAGAGGCCGGGAAAAAGCCCGTGGTGGCGGCGCTCCCCCAGCAGATCGCCTACAACCTCTTCCCTCATATCGACGGATTCCTCCCGAACGCCTATACCAAGGAAGAGATGAAGATGGTGCACGAGACGCACAAGATATTCGGCGACGACTCGATCCGTATCACCGCCACCTGCGTACGCGTTCCCGTTCTCAGGGCTCATTCGGAGGCGGTCAACATCGAAACGGAGCGCAAGCTGACGGCGGGCGACGTCCGGAGAATCCTCGCTACGGCGCCCGGGGTGAAGCTGGTGGATGACATCGCGAAGAACCTCTACCCTATGCCGATCATGGCGAGCGGTCAGGATGATGTCCTGGTGGGGCGCATCCGCGAGGATATTTCGCAGGAGAAAGGGATTGACATATTTATCTCCGGCGACCAGCTCTTGAAAGGGGCGGCGCTCAACGCGGTCCAGATAGCCGAGCTCTTGATCGGGGTCACACCCTAAACTGAATGCGCTCTATCAATATCAAGATGGTAATAGAATACGACGGGACGCACTATCGGGGATGGCAGCTGCAACCCGGCGGCCCCACGGTGCAGGAACAGATCGAGCTCGCCTTGAAGAGGATCACCGGTGAATCGGTGTGCGTGGCGGGAGCGGGAAGAACCGATGCCGGGGTGCATGCGCGCGGGCAGGTTGCCAGCGTGCAGTGTGCCACCCGGTTGACCGCAGCCAGGCTGCACCAGGCGTTGAATGCCGTGCTGCCCGATGACATTGCAATTCTCGATGTGGGCGAGGCCCCTCCTGATTTCCACGCCAGGTTCAGTGCGCGCGGCAAGCGCTACCGC
Source organism: Candidatus Auribacterota bacterium (assembly GCA_026391995.1). Taxonomy (GTDB): domain Bacteria; phylum Auribacterota; class Tritonobacteria; order UBA1439; family UBA1439; genus JAPLCW01. The sequence goes on along the minus strand of JAPLCY010000276.1, from coordinate 2,421 downwards.
TATGCGATTCTCAACCGTTCCCATCGGTCGGCCCTTGATCACCGCTTCGCCCATCATGTGCGGCATCCCCTCGACATCGATACCATGCGCGCGGCAGCACGCCACCTTGTGGGCACCCATGATTTCTCATCGTTCGCCTGCAATTCAGGCAGGGACGACAATCCCCTCCGCACGGTGAGCGAGATCACGATTGAATCGCAGGGCGAATATGTTATTCTTGAGATAGAGGCGGTGAGCTTCCTCTATAAAATGGTCCGCTCGATCGTCGGCGCGCTGATCGAGGCGGGGAAGGGCGCGAAGGCCCCGGAGGATATACGCGCAGTTCTCGCGGCGCGGGACAGGAGCGCAGCACCGGCGACCGCCCCCGCACGCGGACTCACCTTGATGAGGGTCAGCTATTAGAAATCACAAGGAGGCACTCATGAGATCAGGTCGCGACGCGGGGATGTTGCTCCTCTCTCTTGTTATTGCGCTGCTCTGTGTATCGACCCATGCCCAGGACGAGGCCTCATTCGACGCGGCCACGGGCGAGGATGCGACGGTGCGCGCGCCGTCAGCGGCCTCGATGACGCAGGGAGAGGTTACTCAGGCAACCGGCATCGAGGGTTGGGTGAGGGCGGCGAAGAAACGGACGGCGTTTTCCATCGCAAACGTTTTTGAGTCGCGCGACGTCTGGAGGGGGATCAACTGGTTCGGCCTCGACCCGGCATATCTGCTCGGCGGAGATTTCAAACTGGATCTCACCCCCTATGACGAGCAGCGTAAGAGGGACATCTGGGAGGTGAAGCTGCATTCGATGATCGGCGGGGCATGGGCCCTCAAGGCAGGCCACGAAAACAACGACCGATTCAAGGTCATGGCGGTGCTGGAAAACAGGATCTTTAAATATCTGGATTTTGATATCGGATACGAGCACTACGGCCTGCCCCCCTTTGACGACCATGACAGGGATTTCGAAGAGCTGCTCATCCGCACAGGTTTCAACGCGATCCCGACGTTCCGCCCCGTGAAACTGCCCGGGTACGAGAAGGAGATCACCTCGATCCCGTTTGGTGTGCACTACGGGGCATACTACGGGGCCACATCAAAGAGCTTCACGCTTACCAACGACAAGTACGGCTTCCACGGCTACCCGCCCAACTGGTGGTGGCATAATGTGGAATTCAACCTGATCACGCCTTTCCCCGATATTATTCCCCGGAGGACATATGGCATCCTCCAGTGCCTCAAGCTTGATTCGACGATCTGGGCGATTGACCGGGAGTCCGTGCTGCCGGGTCTGAAGAGCGGGCTCCAGGATGCGGAGTTCGGCCTTGCGATTCCCCTCATCCTTGATTTCGGCAAGAAGCTCGACCTCGACAGATACGTATGCGGCCTGTTCGGGGAGTCGACACTCATTGTCGAGCCGTTCGTGCGCTATGGCCTGGCCACGCAGAATCTGGATATGGAAACCCGCACCTGGAGCAGCAAGGACGAGATCTGGGGGGGTGTGGCGCTGGTGTACGCGTTCTAGTGTAGTGTCTCGTAATTACACTACATGAGTTATGTCATTGCGAGGAGCCTGCCGGCAGGCAGGCGGAGCGACGAATCAATCTATTGGATCACAATGAATTGAGATTGCTTCGCTTTCGCTCGCAATGACAAATTAATGTTCCCTATTTCTGAGACACTACACTGGCTGAATGGGGCCCGTCAGGCAGTGCCCCGGCTGATCGAATCCAATTCCCGCACGGTCCTGATAAAGCCGTTGACCATCTCCTCGAAGATCGCCTTGACCGGTGCCCGTGTGGCGATCAACCCCGCGATTTGCCCCATCATCACCGAGCCTTCCCGGACATTCCCCTCCCTGGCCGCCTCGCGGAGCTTGCCGCTGGCGATCATCTCGATCTCGGTCCAGGGGACACCATGCTCTTCCATCTTTTGGAGCTGGCGGGTGAGCTTGTTACGGAGCGCCCGCGTCGGTTTCCCGATGGAGAGGCCGGTGACGACGGTGGCGCGATCCGCGGCGCTGATGATCGCCTGCTTGTATTTATCGTGGGCCTGGCACTCGTCGGCGACGATGAGCGCGGTCCCGAGCTGAATCCCCTCGGCCCCGAGGGCGAATGCCGCGGCCATCCCCCTGCCATCGCCTATGCCGCCGGCGGCGATGACCGGAATCTCCACCGCATCAACGACCTGGGGAATGAACGGCATGGTGGAAATATCGCTGATGTGCCCTCCGGCCTCCTGTCCCTCCGGGATGACCGCGTGCGCCCCGGCCTCCTCGGCGAGACGCGCCATGAGGACGGAGGCGGCGAGGGGGAATACCTTGATGCCGCAGGAGACAAGCGAGGCGATGTGATCCTGGAAGTTCGGATCCGCGCCGAGGGTGACGACCTCGGGCTTCAGTTCCCTGATGACCTCGATGTGGCGCGGGCAGTT
>JAPLCY010000071.1 GCA_026391995.1 Candidatus Auribacterota bacterium | reverse complement strand
TTAGCCTATATGGCAGCGAGGCATCCAATCGGCATATGTAAACAAAACCGGCATCAAAGGTCAAATAAAAACAGCACGCACGTGGTATGGGGTCATTTGCGGTGGCTATTTTTACCCCCCACCCTGACCCTCCCCCTCAAGGGGGGAGGGGGATAATGTGGGAGCCCCCCATGAGTGACCCCGTACCGCACGGGAAAATAGGATGTATGCGGCCGTGATGATGCGCCGGAGATAGCAGGGGGGTGTATTTTATCCCGACTCCCAGAAAACCATCCCGGTTCTACCGTGGATGGATGAATGGGCAGCTGGGTTTCCCGAGGCTACGCTCGGGATAGTCAGTTTAGGAACCACGCGCTTGCGCGTGAGGCTCCATCCGGCCGGTGATTTGATACAATGTCCACGAGAGGAAGCGGGCGGGGGACCGATAGGCCAACTCGTAGATTCTCAAAATCCCAGGGAGGTGTGCATGACTAAGGCGGGATTGCTGCGGATTGTTAATCCTGTTCTGTTCCTTTCATTGGTCATACAGGCAGTCACAGCCGGTATTATTTTTCTTCGATTAAGAACTGTCTTCACGCCCACGGTGTTCGAGATCCATGAACCTAACGGAGTGTTGTTTGTTGCGCAGGCGCTGACCCACCTCACACTCAACTGGGGATGGGTCAGGGCTAATTATTTTAAAAGGTAGGGCCCACCTGATTGCCCGCGGGGCACAACACCGGGACGTCAGACGGTGAGGAAGCGGGCGGGGGGCTTGTAGAGGCCGCCGGAAGCCTTGACCAGGTCCGGAATGCTCCTCGCTGCGAGCAGCGAGTGCTGCGCCGCGTCCTTCTGCACGCCGATATCCTCTGGATAGAGAACGATCCCCGCTTTCCGCAACTTTTTGGTCTCGGCCTTCTTCTCATTCCGCCCCACCGGCGTATCGCCGGCAATCGCGCGGATCGCCGCCTGGCGCGTGGGGAGATCGGGGCATTTGTGCAGGACCGCGATCCCCTTTTCCGTCACGATATGTGTGATTATGTCCCCATAGAGCATGACCGGCGGCAGCGGGAAGAGCTTCCTGGCATAGAGCTCCTCGGCGTCGAGCTTTTCCACGAACACCGGAATACCCTTCTTCTCGCTCTGCGTCGGGGTTATCTGGACGACCAGCTTGCGTCCCCGCGGCAGGCCTCCCGTCTCGTGTGTCGAGGCGCGATCCTCCATCCCCGCCATGAGCCAGGCCCGGCTCACGTGCCGCCGCCCGCCCGCGTTGTCGCCGAGGTTTGGGGCGCCACCGAAGCCGGAGATACGGCTTGCCGTGGCCGTGGAGCTGTTCCCGTTGGCGTCAATCTGGAGTGTCAGGCCGACGAACATGTCGCTCGCATAGAGGCCGGCGACCTGCGAGAGCAGCCGGTTGGAGCGCATGCTGCCGTCGGCGCCATTAAAGAAGATATCGCCCCGCGCCCTGATGTACTCCTCCATCCCCGGCTCGCTGCCGAATGAGTGCACCCCTTTCACGAACCCGGCTTCGATCGCGGGAATCAGGGTGGGGTTGGGGTTGAGGATCCAGTGCGTGCACGCCTTCCCCTTGAGCCCGAGTTTCTCCCCATAGGTGGGGAGGAGGAGCTCGATGGCTGCGGTGTTGTACCCGATCCCGTGGTTGAGGCTCTGGACCTGGTAGGGGAGGTAGATCCCCTTCTGGGCGATCACGATGCCGTGCCTGAACGCCGTTGCCTCGACGATGGTCGGTGTCTCCTCGGTGTTGAAACCGGTGTAGAGATTCCCTTGCGCGTCGGCGAGTTCGGCGGCGACGAGCGCGACGCGTGGGGTGAGGTCCATGAAGTAGCGGCCGAAGAGCTCGAGGTAGGTGTGGATCGCGCCGATCTTCACCTTTTTCTCGTTCACGATCCGCGCCAGTTCCTTCGCCTGAATGCCGGAGAAGGCGAAGTCGAGCCTCTCGGCGATCCCGTGGTCGAATACCGCGATATGTTCGGGGAGCGCGACCGAGGATTGCACCATGTGCAGGCGGTTGATCCTGGCGGGATCAAGCCCCGCGAGGGTCTTTGCGAGGAAATCCGCCTGTTTCTGGTTGTTCCCCTCGATATTCACTCGGTCACCCGGGCGTATGACGGCATAGAGCAGCGATGCGGCGTTTCCGTGAGGTACTATCTTGGGACCGCCTTTTGCACAAGGCCGGGCGGCCTCGATCCGCTTCGCCTTGTCGCGTGCGAGTGTCTGATAGTTATTTCCGGTCATGTGATATTTTCCGTGAGTTTAAATCAACGATGGTCACCGAGGAAACGTGGATATCGGCGCCGGCCTTTCACGCGGCGTATTTTTTTGCGAACGCCTCGATCGCGTCACGAAAGCACTTCATATCCGCCCGGAGTATCCCCGCTCCGATCTGCCCGATCCCCGGTTTTTTGTGCGCCACTCCGGTATTGATGATCGGGGTGATCCCGGTCTCGATCACCTTCAGGATATCAACTCCCGCAGGCGTCCCGCGGAAATCGAGCGCGGGCATCTGGAAATCCCTGTGGATCCCCCATGATATCTCGTACATCTCCTTCGTATAGCGGATCGCGTCTGCGGGGACGCCCCCCACAAATTTAACTATCGCCGGGGCGCTGGCCATGGCGAACCCGCCTATCGCAGCTGTTTCCGTGATGGTGCTGTCGCCGAGGTCGAGGCAGCCGTCGGCGGCGCTGAACCCCGGGAAATAAAACCCTTTGGGCTCCCCGGCGCGCGTGGTAAACCAACGATCGCCGAGGCCGGCCACGCGAATGCCTATCTCAACGCCGTTTCGCGCCATGGCGAACATTATAGTGCTGTACGCCAGGCCATTCAGGGGATCCACAGTCGCCTTCGACGCCGCCATCGAGAGGTTGAGGAAAAAGTGGTCGTTGCCGGTGATGAATTGAAATATCCCCTTGATTGCATCCTTGTCGAGGTCGGTTGCCAGGAGGTGCGGGGTGATCATCCTCAGGAAGAGACCCGTCGCGGCCACGTTGCGATTATGGCATTCATCGCCCATGAGGAGGGCCTGGGCGATAAGGGTCTTTAGATTGATCCCTCCGGAGATGCGGATCGCGGCCGCGAGCGAAGGCGCGAGCGTTTCCTCCATCCATTTCAGCCGCTGTATCACGTCAGGGCTGTTGGCTCCGAATCGCAGGACCTTGCCCAGCCCCTCGTTCAGGGTGGCGAAGGCCATGTTCCCGTGCGTTTCGTTCTTGACGCAGAAAACCCACATAGAGGGGGAGATGATCCCGGCCATCGGCCCCACGGCGCCGTGGTGGTGGCAGGGGGAGAACCCGATCTTTCCGCTCCCCGCGAGTCTCTCTGCTTCTTCGAGCGACTTTGCCTTCCCCTCATAGAGCAGTGCCCCGGCAATTGCCCCCCGCATCGGGCCGCACATCTTTTCCCATGCGATCGGGGGGCCCGCGTGCAGGATCAGATTATCCTTCATCCCCGGGATTACTTCCCGCGCCGGACGGATGTCTGTGAGGACCGGCTGGGAGGTAATCATCAGTTCGATCGCCCTGTCGTTGGCCGACCGTATCTTTTCCGTAAGGGGATTGAGGGCGTCGATGGCCGCGAGCATCCGGGCATCTCCCCCGGCGGGCGGCTGCCAGTCGA
>JAPLCY010000385.1 GCA_026391995.1 Candidatus Auribacterota bacterium | reverse complement strand
GGCGGTGTCCGGCAACACCAGCGTTGACACCGCACGCACGCTGGCCACGCATGAGGGATATGCGAGCGCCACACTCAGGAGCGCAAGGAGAGGTCCGCGCCGGCGCCCGCTCAACGAACTCACGGTATCGATCAGGACAGCGGCGGCGATGGCAAGGAACGGATAACAGATGAGGAGGTACCGGTCATAGAAAAGACTGGAGAAGCCTGTGATCATGAAAAACGCGGTCGGGATGACGGCGACGACGCAATCCTCGCGCCTGCGGCGCAACCAGAGCCATATGATCCCGGCCACGGAGATCCATGCGAGCGGAGCACCCATGCCTGCCGGCAGGTAATGTGTAAAGAACGCCGCGTGGAGCTCCCGCACCCTTACCCAGCCATACTCCCCCACCGAGAGCGGCTGCGAGAGAAGCAGGGCGATATTGGCGAAATACTCGCGCGGGCTGAGGATGGGGAATGGGCACACCAGGAGGAATGCGCACGCCGCGGCCGTAAGGCTCGCCGCGAATATTCGGAGTGAACCCCTGCCGCCGCCCAGGAACGCCGCGCACGGCGGCAGAAGGGCGAATACGCCGGTGTACTTTGTCCCGGCGGCCAGGCCCGCGAATGCACCCGCGAGAATCGCATTCCGCACGCCCCCCTCCCGCGCCGCACGGAGCGAATACCATACTGCGCACAGCGCCATCAATATGAGCAGTTGTTCCGTGCAACCGTAGTGAGAGGTACTCACGGCGAGCGGCATGACGGCAAAGAAGAGGCACGCGACGATCGCCCCCCCCGCCGAGACAACCCTCTTCCCAATCAGATATATCAGCCACAGGCTCGGAAGGAAAAGCAGGGCGCTCAATCCACGCGCGATCAGATACCAGAGTGAAGGATCGGTGAGGTAACCGATGATATACGCGTCGGCATCGGGGTAAAGCCCCGTCACGCGCCCTCCCGCATAGAGAGAGGCGTAGAGGGTGAAAAGGAGATAGCTGTAGAGCGGCGGGTGAAAGTACCAGTGCGGGTTGAGATCTCCCGTCCCGTACTTCAGGGCGGTGTATATGAACTCGTCCTCCTCGATGTACGACCTGTGGGGCAGATGGTGCCCAATCCCCCATGCTCGAAGAGATATGCCCAGGATGACGACGGCCGCGAGGAGGAGACGGGGGAAATGGCCCGTGCGCGCATCGGGGAGGCCGTAGTCCTCCTTCATCGGTTCCGCCTCCGCAACGCCTTGATCACCCGCGGGATGACGCGGGAGAGGGGTTCATGCAGCGTGACCCCCGCCGAGGTGCTATGTCCGCCCCCGCCCAGGGCGCGGGCGATCGCCCCGACATCGGTCCGGTCCAGCGCGCGGAGGCTCACCCGCACACGGCGCTTCCCCTCCTCGCAGAAAAGGATAATCACCCCCACATCGCGTATGGTCAGGGGGTAGCGGGTGAACGATTCAGTGTCGCGCGGATGAATGCCGAGCGCCTTCCAGTCCCTCTCCCTCACCGCAATCCATGCGATCCTTCCCCCATCGGCGGTGCAAAGGACGGAGAGGGTGCGACCGGCGAGCTGGAGGAGGCGCGGCGAATCGTTTCCATAGATGTGCAACCACGTCTGCTTCGCATCCACCCCGCGGCGGAGCAGGTCGGCGGCGATCTCATGCGTACGCGCCGTGGTGCCGAGAAAATTGAACGAGACGGTGTCGGTGTGAATGCCGGTGGAGATCGCCAGGGCTGCGGGGAGATCGACGGGTTTTCCGCACACGCCATAGAGTTCGTAAATCATCTGGGATGTCGAGCAAGCCTTTGTGTCGACGACCTTGATCTCCGCGTGAACGCTGTTGCCCGGGTGGTGATCTATACAGATGCGTTTTTTCCCCGAGGAATTGATCAGATCGAAAAGCGCCCCGAGTCGGTCATCGGTGCTGGAATCAAGTATGAAAACCGCATCGGCGCCCGCGATGACGTTGCGGAGACCAGGGCGGTACGCGCGGATATCTCCCGACGGAGCGAGGAAACGATAGACGGACGGGATGGGGCAGGGGAGAATGCCCTGTGCCGCTTTGCCCATCCGGGAAAGGAGGCGCAGGAGCGCGACCATTGAACCGATCGCATCCCCGTCGGGGTAGACATGCGACACCACCGCGAAGATCCGCCCATGTGCGATGACCGACCTTACCTCACGCCAGGTGTGCATGGATATCGTCCAATCCCCTCCGTAACTGACCCCATACCGATCATGTGTGTATCTCGTTGACGGATGGGGTGCAATACCCTTATAATATCTACAATAGTTTTTGAGCGCAATGGATTACGCGCACAACCACCCGCGGAGCAGGTCGTCCATGGAAGAAACAGGTCGCGAAAAGCGCCGCCCCGCATCGGCATCCCCCCCGTCGTGTTCGGATACCGGTCCGCCGCTGCCTGCATTCGGCCCCCGAAAACCCGGCCCGGTGTTCGTCGTGCTCATCATCCTCGCTATCATTGAGGCGGCCGGCATCACCTATTTTTACGCCCGCTACTACTCCCAGTACCTCACGAGCGTGTCGCTCCAGGATAAGCTCGAAAGTACTTCCGCAACCGTGAAGTCACAGGCCTCCGAGCTCACCCAGCGGGCGGATCTCATTGCCAGGATGCAGCAGGAGAGGGACAGGCTTGCCGGGGAGAAACGGACATTGGAGGAAAACCTCACGGTACAGATAAACTCTCTGACAGAGATCACCCGACGCCTGACGGCAAGCGATGAGGCGCTAAAAAACGCCAAGGATGATGCTGTACGGCAACAGCAGATCGCCGCCTACCTGCGTGTACGCTACAAGGAGAGCCGCGAGCTCGAACAGCAGATGCGGACGCGAATCGAGGAGCTCACCGCGAAAGAGTCGGAGCTGGATGATCAACTGAGCCTTGCGGACGATACGGCCGTCGCCCCCGCCGCGGGCATCCCCCTCAAGGAGACCCTGGTAAGCGACACGGCCGCCGCCAACGAGATCACCGGCCAGGTGCTCATCGCGAACGCGAAGTATAACTTTAT
>JAPLCY010000372.1 GCA_026391995.1 Candidatus Auribacterota bacterium | reverse complement strand
CTCGATCTTCTCGATCAGCTTGAGCTCCTCAAGCTGCAGGACCAGGGCCTCGCGGCATTCGAAGCGGTCCATCCCCGCATACTCCGCCCCGGCGTTCTCGTTCATGGCGGCGCTGCCGTCCATCACCACGACCTGCGGGAGATTGTGGCGCTGCCCCATGAGATAATCATTTGGATCGTGCGCGGGGGTGACCTTCACGATCCCGGTGCCGAACGCCGGATCGACCGCCGAATCGGCGATCACCGGAACCTCGCGATCCACGACGGGGACGATCACGCGTTTCCCTATCAAACCCCGGTAGCGTTCGTCTTCCGGGTTGACCGCCACCGCGGTGTCGCCGAGCATCGTTTCGGGGCGCGTGGTGGCGACGGTGATGTGGCCCTTTCCCTGCGCGTGCGGATAGCGGATGTGCCAGAGGTGCCCGCCGTGCTCCTCGTGCTCCACCTCCTCGTCGGAGAGGGCGGTGTGACAGCGGGGGCACCAGTTGATGATATAGTTGCTGCGGTAGACGAGCCCCTTCTCATACAGACTGACGAAGACATCCCTGACCGCGCTCGAGAGCCCCTCGTCCATCGTGAAGCGCTCGCGGCTCCAGTCGCAGGAGCAGCCGAGCTTCTTGAGCTGCCGGATGATCGTTCCCCCGTAGCGGTCGCGCCACTCCCATACCTTCTCGAGGAAGCGTTCCCGCCCCAGCTCCGTGCGCCTGATCTTCTGTTGTGCGAGCTCCTTCTCGACGACGTTCTGCGTGGCGATCCCCGCGTGGTCGGTGCCCGGCAGCCAGAGTGTTTCGAATCCCTGCATCCGCTTCCAGCGTACGAGGATATCCTGGAGGGTGTTGTTGAGGACATGCCCCATCGTCAGAATACCGGTGATGTTCGGCGGGGGGATGACGATCACGTAGGGGCGCGCGCCGGGGCGTATGCGGGCAGTGAAATAGCCGCGCTCCTCCCAGAGGGTGTACCACTTCTCCTCAACCGTGTTCGGATCGTACCGTTTGTCGAGGGCCATGCGAATACAGTCCAGGGTAGAAGGCTAAAATCCCGAAGAACAACGTATGGTCGTCATCGCTTCGGGGACTTGGGGGCATCTATCGGGCGGGCTTTGTCTTTGAGGAGCTTGTACTCCACGCTGTCCACGAGGGCCTGCCAGCTCGCCTCGATGATGTTCTCGGACACGCCGACGGTCCCCCACATCTCCTCGCGGTCCTTCGACTCGATGAGGACGCGGACCTTCGCGGCGGTGCCGGCGCGGACGTTCAGCACGCGCACCTTATAGTCGATGAGCTGTACCTCGGCGATCGTCGGGTAGAAGGGCAGAAGCGCCTTTCTCAGGGCGTTGTCGAGGGCGTTTACCGGGCCATCCCCTTCCGCGGCCGTGTGTTCGAAGAGTTCGCCCACCTTCACTTTGATGGTCGCCTCCGATATGAGCTGACCATCACGACGCTTCTCCACGCTCTCCCGGAACCCCTCGAGGGAAAAGAACGGGGAGTGCCTCTTAAGCGTCTTTTCGACCAGCAGCTTGAAGGAACCCTCCGCCGCCTCGAACTCGTATCCCTCGCTCTCGAGGCGCTTGATGACCCCCAGGACATCCTTCAACGCCTGGTCATCCTTGCGAAGCCCGAGGTGCATGTCGCGCGCCTTCATGAAAACGCTCGCCCTGCCTGAAAGTTCCGAGACGAGGATGCGCCGTGTGTTCCCCACCCCCTGCGGCGCAATATGCTCGTAGCCACGCGCATTTTTCAGCACTGCGTCGGCGTGCACGCCCCCCTTGTGGGCAAATGCGCTCGCACCGACGTACGGGGCGCGGGAATCCGGAGCCATGTTCGCGATTTCGTCGACGAATCGCGAGAGTTCGGTGAGGCGGGGAAGGGTCTTCCTCTCGATGCAAGGGATTCCCATCTTGAGCAAAAGGTTCGGGATGATCCCCACAAGGTTCGCGTTCCCGCAG
>JAPLCY010000173.1 GCA_026391995.1 Candidatus Auribacterota bacterium | reverse complement strand
GGGTCTTTACCGCCATGTCGATTTCTTCCAGCGAGGCGTTTCCCGCGCGCTCGCCGATACCGTTGATGGTGCACTCCACCTGCCGGGCGCCGTTCATGATCGCGCTCAGGGAGTTCGCGACGGCAAGGCCGAGGTCGTTATGGCAGTGGGTGCTGATGACCGCGCGTGCGATCCCGCGGACGTGCTCCCTCAGGTAGCGGATGAGCGCGCCGTACTCCTCCGGCGTCGAGTAGCCGACCGTGTCCGGGATGTTGACGGTACGGGCGCCGGCGTCGATCACCGCCTCGACCACCTCGCCGAGGAACTCAGGCTCGGTGCGGGAGGCGTCCTCGGGAGAGAATTCGATGTCGTCCACATACTTCCTCCCCTGGCGCACCGCGGTGACGGCGAGCCTGAGAATCTCCCCCTTTGCCTTCTTGAGCTTGAAGCGCCGGTGGATTTTCGAGGTCGCGAGAAAGATGTGGATCCGCGGCTTCGAGGCCTTCTCCAGCGACCGTGCCGCACTCTCGATATCCTTCGGCAGCGCCCTCGCGAGCCCGGCGATGACGGGGCCCTTCACCGTCGCGGCGATCTTCTTAACCGCGGCGAAGTCGCCGGGGGAGGCGATCGGGAAGCCGGCCTCGATCACGTCCACGCCGAGGCGGGCGAGCTGCGCGGCCACCTCGAGCTTCTCACGCTCGTTCAGGCTGGCGCCCGGCGACTGCTCGCCGTCGCGGAGCGTGGTATCGAAGATGATGAACCTGTCTGACATACGCATAACTCCAAAACCCCAGACCCCCGAATAGCGTATATCGGGGATTTGGAATTTGGTTATCGGGATTTACCTTTTTTCTATCCAGGACATCATGCCGCGGAGCTTGGCCCCGACCTTTTCGATGAGGTGCTCCTTCCCCTGGCGTACGAGCGCCTTGTAGACGGGGCGGCCGGCCATGTTCTCGAGAATCCATTCGCGTGCGAACGCGCCGCTCCTGATCTCCCCGAGGATCCGCTTCATCTCGGCCCGGGTCTCGGCGGTGATGATCCTCGGGCCCCTGGTCACATCGCCGTACTCTGCGGTGTCGCTGATGGAGTAACGCATGTTCTGGATGCCGTTCTCGTACATGAGGTCCACGATGAGCTTCATCTCGTGCAGGCACTCGAAGTAGGCGATCTCGGGCTGGTATCCCGCCTCGACGAGGGTGTCAAAGCCCGCCCGGACGAGCTCCGTCAGGCCGCCGCAGAGGACGCACTGCTCGCCGAAGAGGTCGGTCTCCGTTTCCTCCCCGAACGTCGTTTCGATGACGCCGGCCCGGGTTCCGCCGATGCCGCGCGCGTGGGCGAGGGCGATCTGCCTGGCCTTGCCGGTCGCGTCCTGATGGACGGCGAGGAGGCAGGGGACGCCCTTCCCCTCCGTGAAGACGCGCCGGACGAGATGGCCGGGGCCCTTCGGGGCGATCATGTACACATCCACGTTCTTTGGCGGGACGATCCGGCCGAAGTGGATGTTGAATCCGTGCGAGAAGGCGAGGGCCATGCCCTTCTTGAGGGCCGGTTTCACGTCGTCCTGGTACACCTTCGCCTGCACCTCGTCGGGGAGCAGGAAGTGGATGATGTCGGCCTTCTTCGCCGCCTCGGCGGCGGTGACCGGCTTGAAGCCGTCCTTCACCGCATGTGTGTAGTTGTCGGTCCCCTCGAGCTCCGCGACGATGACCTTGACGCCGCTGTCGCGCAGGTTTTGCGCCTGGGCGTGTCCCTGGCTGCCGTAGCCGAGAATGGCGATAGTCTTCCCGCTCAGGACACGCGGGTTCGCGTCCTTGTCATAGTACATCTTTGTCATGACACCCCCTCTAGTTGTAAGGATTAAGTACTAAGCACTAAGCTTCTTGTACAGACCATGAAGCATTTTGCCTATCTCGTCGCATAACTCCTGGAGCCTGGCATATTGTCCCTGGCTAATATATCCGAGATCGAGAGCAAGCAGCAGATGATACTTTGTTTCTTCAAGTGAGCCATCTGAAATATTTATAAAACGAGCGAACTCCTTGTTGCTCCTTCGTTTGAACCCTTCGACAATATTTGCAGGAATCGAGACAGCCGACCTGCGGATCTGGCTGGAAAGGCCAAACTTTTCCTCTGCAGGGAATTGTTTAGTAGTTGTATAGATCTCCAGAACCAGATTATGCGCCTTTTCCCAGACGATTAAATCTCTAAACGTTTTTACATAACTGCTTTAGTACTTAGTCCTTAACCCTTACTACTTCCTTGCTATTGCTATCTTGCCCGTTCTCACGAGCTCCTTGATCCCGAAGGGTTTCAGGAGGTCGAGGAGGGCCGCGATCTTGTCCTCCGTGCCGGTCAGTTCAACCGTCAGGCCGGCCCGGTCGACGTCCACGATCTTCCCGCGGAAGATATCCACGATCTGGATGATCTCGGCGCGGGTCTGGGAGGTGGTGTGCACCTTGACCAGGATGAGCTCCCGCTCCAGGAACGCCGTCCCGGCGTAGTCCTGCACCTTGATCACATCCACGAGCTTGTTGAGCTGCTTAGTGATCTGTTCGATGACCGCCTCCTCTCCGCGGGCGACGATCGTCATGCGGGACACGGTCGGGTCCACCGTCTCGGCGACGGAGAGGCTGTCGATGTTGTAGCCGCGGCCGCTGAAGAGACCCGCGATGCGGGCCAGCACCCCGAACTTGTTCTCGACCAGAACGCTTATTGTATGTTTCATGCCGAACCTCCAGCCCTAAGGATTAAGTGCTAAGTACTAATCAGTACTAAGGATTAAGCACTAAGTACCAAGTACTAAGTGCTTAATCCTTAGTACTTGCTGCGTACCACTAGTTGCTACACCAGTTCCACTCCCTTGATCATCTCTTTCACCGTCGCCCCCGCGGGGACCATCGGGAAGACGTTTTCCTCTTGGGCGACGATAAACTCGACCACGGCGGGCTTCCGCGTCTTGAACGCTTCTTTTAACGCCGGCACGACCTCGGCATCCTTCCTGACCCGCAGCCCCATCGCGCCGTACGCCTCCGCGACCTTGACGAAGTCGGGAACAAAAGGCGGGCACTTCTTCCCCTTGCCGTCGCAGATCCTGGGGCAGCTGCTGTTGCGCGCCAGGCAGGTCGAAGAGTACCGCCCCTTGTAGAAGAGCTCCTGCCACTGCCTGACCATGCCGAGGTAGCCGTTGTTAAAAATGAGGACCTTGACAGGAAGGTCGTAGTTGATCGCGGTGGTCAGCTCCTGGATATTCATCTGGAAGCTGCCGTCGCCCGAGATCGCCACGACGAGCTTTTTGGGAAACGCCGCCTGCGCGCCGATTGCCGCGGGGAAGCCATAGCCCATGGTGCCGAGTCCGCCGGAGCTGAGAAACGTCCGCGGCTTCACGACCTTGCAATATTGCGCCGCCCACATCTGGTGCTGGCCGACGTCGGTGGTGATGATCGCCTCGCCCCGGGTGAGCGCCCTGAGCTGCTCGAGGACGAACTGCGGCTTCAGCCTGCCCCCGTCCTTTGTGTGGTAGGTGAGCGGGTGTTTCTTCTTCCACGACGCGATCGTCGTGAGCCAGGCCGCGGAGTCGCACCGCTTCACGAGCTTGTTGAGTTCGATAAGGACGCAGCGGACATCGCCGACGATCGGGACGTCGACCTTGACGTTTTTGTGCACCGAGGCGGGGTCGATGTCGATGTGGATGATTGTCGCCTGGGAGGCGAAGGCGGAGAGCTTCCCGGTGACCCGGTCGTCGAAACGGGCCCCGATGGCGATGACCAGGTCGGCCTCGCATCCCGAGCGAGAGCTCGTGCGTTTCGGGGAACGACCCGAGGCCCATGAGCGTGGTGGTGACGGGGATCCCTGCCTTGACCGCGAGCTGGATGAGCTCCTTATCGGCGCCGGAGGTGATCGCGCCGCCGCCCGCGTAGATGACCGGTTTCCTGGCCTTGGCGATCTCCTCGGCCGCGCGCTTGATCTGCTGCGGGTGCCCCTCGTAGGTAGGCTTGTAGCCGCGCAGCTCTACCTGTTGCGGCTCGCGCGCGGTACACTCCGCCTTCATGATATCCTTAGGCAGGTCGACGAGGACGGGCCCGGGGCGCCCGGTGGCGGCGATGACGAACGCCTCCTTCAGGACGCGCGGGAGTTCGTTGACGTTGTTGACCAGGAAGTTGTGCTTGGTGATCGGCCGCGTGATCCCGACGATGTCCGCCTCCTGGAAGGCGTCGTTGCCGATCATCGGGGTCGGCACCTGCCCGGTGAGCGCGACCATCGGGATCGAGTCCATGTAGGCGGTGGCGATCCCGGTCACCAGATTGGTGGCGCCGGGGCCCGAGGTGGCGAGGCAGACCCCTACCTTCCCCGTCGCGCGGGCGTAGCCATCGGCGGCGTGCGCGGCGGCCTGTTCGTGGCGGGTGAGGATGAAGTTGATGGGCGCGTCGTAGAGGACGTCAAAGATGTCCATGACCGACCCGCCCGGGTAGCCGAACATCACCTCGACCTTTTCCCTGACCAACGCGTCAACAACGATTTCGCAGCCTTTCATGGGAACCTCATTTAAGAAATCCCAAATCCCAAAACAAGAGGGAAGGTAAATGTCAGATGATCGAATGACGAAGCCTCAAAAGGCCGGGCCATGCATTATCTCGCCATTCATTGCGCGGGCTAGTGTAGCACGAGACGCCATCCAGCACCAGCAGATTAGCCGCGTCAGCGGCAGATCGCACCGGTCGACGCCGACGTGACCATGCGCGCGTAGCGGACGAGGTACCCCGTGGTCACCTTCGGGGCGGGCGCCTTCCACTTCCTGAGCCTGGCAGCGAACTCTTTCGCTTTCAGGTCAACGCTCAGAACGCGGCGCGGCATGTCAATTTCGATCATGTCGCCGTTTTTCACGAGCGCGATCGGCCCACCCACCATCGCCTCGGGGGATATGTGGCCGATGCACGGACCCTTTGTGCCGCCCGAGAACCTTCCGTCGGTGATGAGTTCCACGTGGTCGGCCAGGCCCATCCCGACGATCGCGGCGGTGAGCGAGAGCATCTCCCTCATACCGGGACCGCCCTTCGGCCCCTCGTAGCGGACCACTATGACGGAGCCCCTGCCGACCCTGCCGCCCATAACCGCCTTCATGGCGTCTTCCTCGCAGTCGAAGACGATGGCCCGGCCCTTGAAGCGCCGCATCTCCGGCTTCACCGCGCTCTGCTTTACGACGGCTCCCTCGGGGGCGAGGTTGCCTTTCAGGATCGCGATGCCTCCCTCGGGGCTGTGCGCATTGCTCAATGTCTTTATCACCTGCGGGTCGGTCACGGCCCCTTCAGCGGCGATCTTCCTGATGGTCCGCCCGCTCACCGTCGTATTGTCCTCCAACTTCCCCTTGAGGACGGACAGGATGGCGGGGATCCCTCCGGCGCGGTGTAGGTCCTCCATGCACCAGTTTCCGCCCGGCTGCATGCTGACCAGGTGCGGCGTGTCTTTCGAAATCCGGTCGAAGAGCTCGAGCGGCAGCTCAACCCCAGCCTCGTGCGCTATGGCGGGTATGTGGAGGACGCTGTTCGTGGAGCCGCCCAGCGCCATGTCCACGCGGATGGCGTTGGTAAAAGCCCTCCGGTTCGCGATGCCGCGGGCGGTCACTCCGTTTTTTACGAGCTCGACGATCCTGTGCCCGCTGTCCTGGGCGATGCGGAGCTTCTCCGCCTCGACAGCGGGCGCGGTGGCGCAGAACGGCAGCGAGAGCCCCAACGCCTCGGTGACGCACGCCATGGTGTTCGCCGTGTAGAGGCCCTGGCATGACCCCGGGCCCGGACACGCGCGCATCTCCAGCTCGCGCAGCTCCTCCGCGTCTATCTCGCCTGCCTTGAAGCGGCCTATGGCCTCGAAAGTGTCTTTCGCGAGCGAGAGTTTCCTGCCCCGGTAGTTGCCGGTGAGCATCGGGCCCGCGGTGACCACGATGCCGGGCAGGTCCAGCCGCATCAGCCCCATGAGCATTCCGGGTGTTATCTTGTCGCAGTTGGTCAGGAGGACAAGGCCGTCGAAGGCATGTGCCATGGCGACGGACTCTACGGAGTCGGCTATGAGCTCGCGGAGGGGCAGTGAGTACCGCATCCCCTCGTGCCCCATGGCGATCCCGTCGCAGATCCCCGGGATCCCGAAGAAGAAGGACACCCCCCCTGCGGCGAACACGCCGCGCTCTATGAATCGCTCGAGGGTGCGCATGTGGACATGCCCCGGGATGAGGTCGTTCCAGGAGGTGGCGACGCCGATGAACGGCTTTGACATGTCTTCCCGGCTGATGCCGGTGGCGTAGAGGAGCGCCCTGTGCGGCATGCGCTCGAGGCCTTTGGTGATGCGTTCGTGGTTCAGAGCGCTCATGGGTATATCACTCCGCGGTTGACGGTTTGCGTGTGTGGCCTAACGCCGGCCTTGCGTGGCATCGATGCGCCGGATGATCTCGTCCAGCTTCGCCTCGAGCCCCTCCATGCGTTGATAGAAGCGGCGCGTGGCGTCAAAGAAGTCGACCGTCTTCATGGCGGCCATGATTGCCACGGCGGTCATGACCGATACCAGCAGCAAAAAGAACAGAACTGTGAACGCTATCATGGCGAAGCCCCCTCCTGGCCGAGTTGCCTCAGGTTCCGGAGCGCTTGTTGCGCCGCCTCCTGTTCGGCCTCTTTTTTGTTGTGACCCGCGCCCCTCCCGAGGGGTTCACCCCCCAGCCGCACCTCGACTTCGAACAGCTTTTCGTGCTGCGGGCCCTGGCTGGCTATGATGTGGTAGTCGGGGATCATTCCGTCGCGCTCCTGACTGTAATGCTGGAGCAGATTCTTGTAGTTGAGGCGGTGCCGCTGTGACACGATGAGGGCGAGTTCATCGGCAAAAAGCGCCCCGGTGACCCTGGCGGCCTCATCCACACCGCCGTCGAGGTAGACCGCCGCAAGCACCGCCTCCAGCGCGTTCGAGAGGTTCGAGCGCCGTTCATCCCCGCCGCTCGAGGCCTCTCCCTTGCCGAGATAGAGGGCCTGGCCGAGACCGATGTTCCGGGCGAGGGCGGCGAGCGTCCCCTCGCTCACGAGCACAGACCGCATCAGGGTAAGTTCGCCCTCGGTGCAGCCCGGGTGCTGCTCATAGAGGTGCCGCGTGATGATCAGCTCGAGCACTGCGTCGCCAAGGAATTCGAGACGCTCATTGCTCAACCCCCCCCCGGCGGGGTTTTCGTTCACGTACGAAGAGTGGGAGAGCGCCTGGACCAGGAGTCCAATAGCGTTGAATCGATATCCCAGCAGGTCCTCGATACGGCCGAGGCGCTCGTCGTTGCTCACGGGTGGCATCTCCGGAGGGGGATTATATCCCAAAAAGGGGCGCCGCTGCACGATTTTATTATGGCGTGTGATTTTATTGTGGTGGTGCCCCGGTGAGTGGTACAATGCCAATGAAAGGGGGTTTGGGTATGACCAGCGCTCAGGTAACAGGGATCGGATGCGCCGTCGTTGCGGCAATCCTCATAGGGATCGTCGCGATCTGGCCCCGCGTGATCTCCTCCCAGCCGTACTCGCAGCCGTACCAGCAGGCCAGCCAGGCGCAGGAGCTCGCGGTGATACAGCGAAAACTCGACCAAATCATCGCGCTCCAGAACCAGACGCTCTCCTCCATGAAATCGATGCGGCCCCAGCTCGAGCGGACGTGGGAGAACACGCGCGGTCGCTAGCGGTTCAGCGGGCCATCGAGAGGATCACCCTCGCCGCGTGCCTCGCGCCGTCGGTGGGAATGGAGGGGCCGGGCACGTTGCCGGGAGCGGAAAAGAACGCATCCAGGTGCCGACGCCATGCCCCGGCGTGAAAATCCTCCCGCGGCATCAGGCAGGAGCGGCAGTAACGCCTCACCCCCTCCTCCATCACGGGAAATTCCCGGAAGTGATCGCGCGTGGTGTAGACCAGCGGCGTGGCGTTGGCGATACACTCCGCGACCGTGCAATACCCCGGCTTGCTGATCACCGCCTCACTTGCCCGCACAATGTCGGGATGCGACATCCCCGCCTTGTCTTCGAGAAGGATCAGATGCGGTATCCCCGCCGCCGGCCTGAAAAACGATATAAACAGGTATTCGCCAAAATCGGTCGCGGGGGTGTGCTCTATATCGGCGGCGTTGTGTCCCCCCATCGATATGAGTATCACCCTCCTCCGTTCCGCGCGACCGATGCCCAGGCGCTCCCGCACCTCTTCCCGTGGGATGCGGGCGTGCCGTGCGATGAGCGGGATATCCCTTATCGCCGGAAACACACCCATGTCGCCGTGCATCGGCAGCCTGAGGAGAAGGTCGGCCTTGCCGTACGCCTCACGGATCAGATCGAGGACCCATTCGAAGCGGCGATCCTCCATGACATATTCCTCGTAGATCCAGTCCCACGAGAAGTTCCCCACGGCGACCGACCGGACGCCGGCCGCGGCGGCGGAAAGGAAGGCCAGCGGCGGTATATCCCCGACGACGAGGCCGATCCGTTCGCGGCGCAAAAATTCCGCCTCCCGGCGGACCATGGCACCGATGTCGCGGTAGAAGGAGGCGTTCGCCTCGAGCGTGCCCCTCACGTCGAGGTGGAGGCTGTCCCTTTGGATCGCGCCGACATCGCACACGAGCTCGCGGCGACGAATTCGCGCGGCGGGCGGCTCCTGATAGACCCACCCCGGCATGTTCCCGATGACGTGGAGCTCCGCCGACGGATCGAGGGCGTGAATCTCGAGCAGGACCTCTTTCATGCGCATCGCGTGGCCGAGGCCGTGGCCGCTGATGTAGAAGACGATCCGTGGCATCCTAGAAAAACCTCGCGTTGATCTTGAGCTGGCGTATGAACTCCTTCAGCGCGGGGGCATCGAGTGAGGAAAGGCGCACGAGGAGTGTGTCGAGGTTTTTCACGATGCGGCGTGTCGCCTCGGGATCGGCGGCGAGCGATTTGAGGAGACGCCCCGCGTCATCCGGATCGATCCGGGCCGTCAGCGTGCCGAGCCATGCGACCAACTGGTCGATCTGGACGGGGGTGCTGGTGTCGGTGATCATCTCGCCCTCGCGCAGGGGGGGCGCGTTGCCATCAGAGGGAATGAGCTCGAGGTAGGGCTCCCCGAGGAGGCTCTTTGAACGGATGGTCGCCTTGATATCCCTGCGGAGTCCGGCATCGCGGCGGATTCTGGCGGTGATGAGCGCCCGCCCGCTGTCGAGGCCCAGGCCCTTTACGTAGCCGACCTCCACCCCCGCCACGGTCACCGGGGCGTCCTTGACCAGTCCGCAGGCATGGGCGAAGCGGACGCGGACGTCGAGCCCGTCCCTGACCTTCGCCCGCGAGAGCTTCAGCGACATGTACCCGAGGATCAGGGCGGCGGCGATAACAAAGAGCCCCACGCTCACCTCATATCTGAATCGATTGTCCACGGCTCACCTCCTGCTGAAAATTCCTTGTTCATCGTGTCTTTATCCCGACTCCCAGAAAACCATCCCGGTTCCACCGTGGATGGATGAATGGGCAGCTAGGTTTCCCGAGGTTACGCTCGGGATAGTCAGTTTAGGAACCACGCGCTTGCGCGTGGGGCTCCATATTCCTGGCAAAGAATTCCACCAACACGGGATCGCGTGAGCCCCGGATCTCCTCCCTCGTCCCGTAGCTGATCAAGCGCGTGTCGTAGAGCACTCCGATCCGGTCGGCGATGGTGAATGTCCCGGGGATGTCGTGGCTGATCACCACGAAGGTGCAGCCGAGGCGGCGCTGCATCTCAATGATCAGCGAGTCGATTGCCGCGGCCATCAGCGGGTCGAGCCCCGAGGTTGGCTCGTCGAAGAGCACGATCTCGGGGTTGAGGGCGATGGCGCGGGCGAGGCCCACGCGCTTCCGCATGCCGCCGCTCAGCTCCGAGGGGAGTTTATTCTCGCAGCCGGGCATGCCGACCAACGACAGCTTCTCGGCGACGATGCGCCTGATCTCGCCTTCCGGCATGCGGGTGTGCTGCCGCAGGGGGAAGGCGACATTATCCCCCGCGGTCATCGAGTCAAAGAGCGCCCCGTCCTGAAAGAGCATCCCGATCTTCCGCCGGAGGCGGTAGAGGCGCGCCTCGTTCATGCCGTTCACCTCGTCGCCATCCACCAAGACTGAACCGGTGTCGGGAGCCTCGAGACCGACGATCATCTTCATCATCACGCTCTTCCCCACGCCGCTGGGACCGATGAAGACGGTGATCTTCCCCTCCCGGATGGTGCAGGAGACGTCCTCCAGGACCTTTAATCCATCAAATGATTTGGAAACATGAATATATTCGATCATAATGATAGTACTCCGTACATCGCACTTAGTACATCGCACTTCATACGCCGAATTGGCGGAGTACTATGTACGATGTACTATGTACTAAGTGCGATGTGCGGATTTTCTAGCCATACATGATTTCGCTGAGGAGATAGTTCAACATAATGCAGATGATGCACACGCTTACCACGGCCCTGTTGGTCGCGCGCCCCACGCCCTCGGGCCCGGGGAGGGAATAAAAGCCCTGGTAGCAGCTTAACGTGCAGATGAAGATGGCGAAGACCGCCCCCTTGAGCATCCCCATGAAAATATCACGCATGCCGACGCTGCTCTGCACGCTCTGGATGAAGACGCCCGCGTTCACGCCGAGCTGGTAGACCGCCACCAGGTAGCCCGAGACGAGGGTGGCGAGGTCGGCGAATATCACCAGGAGCGGCAGGGCGACGACGCAGGCGATCAGACGGGGGGCGATCAGGTACCGGTACGGGTTGACCGCCATCACCTCGAGGGCGTCGATCTG
>JAPLCY010000270.1 GCA_026391995.1 Candidatus Auribacterota bacterium | reverse complement strand
TTCAATCGAACGAGCCCACCTCACCCCCCTTGATGCAAAGGGGCCGGCCCAATCGCCCTACCTCGCGGGCGATGAGCCCGCCTACCTCATGCTCGCGCACAGCGTGGCGGTGGACCGGGACTTTAATCTTTTTAACAATCGTATCAACGGCGATGGACGCTTTTTCGGGAGAGCGAAGTGCGACGAGCACGGCGCCAGGAAAGACCCCGTTCGCAAGGAGATATACTCGATCCACACGCCGGGACTGGCCATGCTGATCGCGCCGGCCTACGCGCTCGGCCTCCACGGCCCCATCGCCCCGCGCCCCGCCGTCTGCGTCTTTCTCAACATTATCGCCGCGCTCCTCGCGGTCAACATCTACCTCTTCTGCGGCGAACTCTCCTCCATGGCGGGGACGACCGCCCGGTGGCCTGCGCTGATCGCGACCGCCGCCGCCATCCTCACCCCTCCCCTTCTTTTTTATGCGAATCTCATCTACCCGGAATTGCCTGCGGCTCTATTGATCCTCTATGCCGTCCGCCATTTGCTTTTTCCTTCCTTTCCGGCGAGCTTGTCCCGAGCGAAGTCGAGGGGCCGTTTCGCCATCTCATGTGCCGTTGCCTTCCTGCCCTGGCTCTCATTCCGCTTCTTCCTCCCGGCATTCGTCCTTCTCGCCCTCATATGCGTTTCCACGGACGATGCACGAAACCGCCTCCGCCCTGTTGCGGGACCGTGCATCATCTTCCTCGCGTCCCTCCTCCTCTTCTTCGCGTACCAGTACCGTGCCTTCGGGACTATCAACCCCGCGGCGGGCTACATCTACCAGAACTTCGCGAAACGCGGCTTCTCCAGCCGCGGCATGCTCGACGGGCTCTTCGGGATCATCCTGGACAGGGGGCACGGCATAGTGACATGGTCGCCGGTCTACGCCCTCTCACTCACGGGGCTTCTCCTGCTGCTGCGCGAGCATCGGCGGTCCGGGGTATGGCTCGTCCTGCTCCTCGCGAGCATCTATCTCCCGGGGGCACACTTCGTCTTTTGGTGGGGAGGATTCGCGCCGCCCCCGCGCTACATGGTCGTACCGGCCCCCCTCCTGGCGGGCGCGTTGTGCTACGCGTTGTCGCGAAATCCGGGGAAGATATTCCTGGTCCTCTTCGCTGTCCTTCTTGCCATCAGCCTGACCTTCGGCTACATGGGGGCGATGCACCCCTCCCTCCTCTACCGCCACCGGCACATAATCAACAACTACCCTTCTATCAGCTCCTTCATCAAGGTGGTCCCCTCCTTCTTCCGGCAGAGCCGTTTCACCTGGCCGCTCGCGCTCGCCTGGACCACGGCCCTCCTCGCGCTCAACGGCTTCCTCTGCCTCCGCCGGGCGGGCAAGGGGTGTGGATCAATGAAGTGACCCACCGCTAAAGCGGTGGGCTACACAGAAGAAGGCCCCGGCAAGTGCGGGGTTGGAAGATAGAGACACTGCGGTTTTCTATCCCTTGCGGAAAGAATCCCAATATGCTATCTTACGGGTGGCGAGTGAAAGAGAGGATGCCATATGACATACTCACGCATTGGGTGTGGTGTAGCAGCGGGGGCGATGCTGCTCCTGTGCGCCGCCTTGTCAGGGCAAACCCCCGCCCCTGAAGGGAAGGGGTTGCATCTCTCAGTGCAGAAGGATAGCGTCACACTCGGCTCCAATGTCGAGCTGCACCTCGAAATCGTACCTGATCATCTCGCCTCCGTCGCCATAGTCCTGGGGATCATACGGCCGGACGAGAAGATGTACTATTATAAAGGGCAGGCTAAAGGCTTTGCGCTGTTCGAGGGATTTGACTCGGCCAGGCCGCTGGCGACCGATTTCCCGTTCAACACCTCGATGAGCGTCGTGCAATCCGTGGCGCTTCCCGCGGACTGGCCGGCCGGAAAATACCAGTTCATCGCCGCCGTCATGAAGGACGGTTCGGTGATCGAAATCGACCACAGCAACTGCTTCACCGCTACCGCGGGAACAAGGGAGAAGGCGGAAGGGGGAAAATAGCAGCCACAGGAATCACGCACGCCGGGTAGAAAGCAAGAGCGGCGGCCTTGGTAATTCAACCACGGTCGCCGCTTTTTCTTGTCCGTTAATCACTATTGTCTCAAACGTTGCAACTCTCTTTAGCCCAACGTATGCTGTTTCTTCTTTTGTCTAAGAACCAGAGACTAGGAACTTTCGTTGCCGTAGTAGTGGTGGGCAGGGAAGGATTCGAACCTTCGAAGGCAAAAGCCAACAGATTTACAGTCTGTCCCCTTTGGCCGCTTGGGTACCTGCCCGAACTGCAGTAACAAAAGTGGAAGGCGTGAAGTGTAGGGTATCTACGTTCTCAGCTTCGTCGTTTCACCCACAACTTCAAACTTACCCTTGACTGCGCTGATTACCTTAAACTTTAAACCTTACATTTTACACTGTAGTACTGGAGCCGATGATCGGAGTCGAACCGATAACCTGCTGATTACAAATCAGCTGCTCTGCCAGTTGAGCTACATCGGCTTCAAAATCAACAGATTCTAACACAGCTTATCACCATCGATCAATAGCATGGAATTGCGGGTGCCGTGGCGGGGAGGAACCATGCGCCGGCCGTAGCGATTAGGGGAATCCGAATGTATTTGACAGCTCCACCGGACGCACGTAGGGGAATGCGCCGTTATCGAGCCTCACGAAGGCCGCAAAAAATACCCCCCACCCCGCATTGCCGCCAGGGGCTCTGAAAGAAACGCTGCCGCTCGGTCCGCCGGGGAGCGGAAACACGACGCGGCTGAAGGTGGGCCGCGGCGATGCGGGGTTGAGCAGTACGGGTTGCATATTGGAGTTAAACAGGTAGATCGTCGTGCTCGTCATGAGCTGGTCGACAGTCACGGCCCTATCCCACCCCGGCGGATACATCGCGGCGCCGAGATAGACATTGCAGGGGACGCCTGCCAGGTTGTACAGATTCTCGTACACATGCCAATCCAGAACAATCTCCTCGCCGGCATTGAACGTATACCCACCCGAACTCTTCGGCCGCACACTGAGCTCGATGTAATTATACGAGTTCCCCGGGTCTGGATTCCCTCCCTGGCTGTGGCCGTACGACATCGCCAGGCGTGTATGGCCTCCATATCCCTTGTCATAAATCTTCGTGGAACCACTGCCATCTTCCGGCATTTCTCGAACGGCATACTCACCCCACGAGCCCAGATACAGCCATCCGCTTACCTCATCCTGGACAATGTCAAATCCCTCGACAGGAATGGGTATGGGTGGAGCGCCGATCGGCAGGGTGCCGAGACAGGTATCCTGACTTTCTGAAGGCGTGAATTTGACAAGCCACCGGCAAGGGGGGGAATCAAGTCTTGTCGTCGTGTTCGCAATGAGAGAGCAAGTGTTTCCACTTTCGCGGATAAAGAAAGGATGCGCGTGGCAGGAGGGATTGCCGGCATAGTTTTCGACGCGACCTACGTGCTCGTACGTTGTCCCCATCTTGTACTTCTGGATGTAGTTATTAA
>JAPLCY010000054.1 GCA_026391995.1 Candidatus Auribacterota bacterium | reverse complement strand
CGTCCCCATCTTCACGATATAGGTCTTGAAGGTGGCCGAGAGCGAGGTCGCCTCACCCGCGCGCGGCGGTTCCTCCATGGTGCCGTCGTAGATCTTGAAGACGATCTGGCCGTTCTCATCCGAGGAGATCTCCCCGCGCTGGGCTTTCAGGAACCGGGTGCGGCCGTCCTCGAGCTTCTCGTAGATGATCACATCCCTGAAGAGCGGGCCGTCCTTCTGGCCGATGTAGAACTGGTAAGGCTTGAAGTAGTCGATGAAGACGCCCGGCTCGAGCAACGCCTCGGGGCTCTGCTCCCCGACACTGTACTTGAGCTTGCGCATCGTGTAGTGGGCCCAGGGCGAAAGGTGCGCATTCACCACCCAGCAGACAAGCGTGAGGACAATGGCCAGGGCATACCCGCTCCGGAAGATCTTGTTGTAGCCCAGCCCGCAGGAGCGCATCGCGGTGATCTCGTTGTCCGCGGAGAGCCTGCCGAAGGTCAGCAGGCTCGCGGTCAGGATCGATATCGGGATCGAGAATGAGAGGAGGTACGGTATGAAGCTCATGAAGAGCTTGAGCAACAGCCCCCCGGCGACGCCCCGCTCGAGGAGGTCCACGAGCCTGATCACGTTGCCCATCAGCAGGATAAAGGTGAAGACCACAAGGGCAATGAGAAAGCTCTTCAGGAGCTGACCGCCGATATATCTATGGATAATTTTCACGAATGCACCCGGTTACATGAGAATAGCGCCGCCACCACGCGCGGCACATGGCAGGAGAGCGACCACACAACACAGCATAATATCACAGGGAAGAGCTCCCCACAAGGGGATATCCACCGGACTATCCCCAGTTCTTGCAGCTATCCACATAATCCGCGATGAGAAGTTGTAGCGCACACCGCAACACCCCTACCGCTTCGGCGTCACCGCAACGCTGAGATTCCTGACCCCCGCCGCGTTCACGGCGTCAAGGACATTCACCACATGCCTGAACGGGGTTCCCTGATCGGCCTTAAGCATCACGCTGAGCTGCGGAGCGCTTTTCTGAAGCTGCCGTATCCGCGTGCGCAGCTCGCCATCGCTCACGAGTTCGTCGCCGAGGTAGAGGGACCCCTTGTCGGTGACGGCGATGGTGACCCGGTCATGCCCCTGGAACGGCGCGGCGCTCGCCGCCTCGGGGAGCTTGATCTTCAGCCGCTGCGTGCGCTGGGGATTGAAGGTGTAGAGGAGGCTGAACGAGATGAAGAAGAAAATGAACAGATTGAGCACGATATCGGTCATGGCGACCGATTCGATGGCCGCCAGATAGTTCACACGCCCGGCGATCTTCATGGGCGCTCCTCCCGGATTTCGGCGATGACCTCGATGAGCTGGATGGAGTGGTTGTTGAGATCGGCGGCAACCCGCTTGGTGCGGTTCACAAAGTAGTTATAGCAGAGGGAGAGCGGTATCGCGATGATCAGACCCGCCGCGGTGGTGATCATCGCCTCGTAGATGCCCGCGGCGAGGACGCTCACCGTCACCTCCGCGCCGGCACGCTCCCACGACATGAAGGCGCGGATCAGTCCGGTGATCGTCCCCAGGAAACCCAGCAGCGGCTCGATCCCGGTGATGGAGACCAGCGCGCCCAGGTGGCGCTCGAACTTCTGCACCTGGTTATTCCCCGCCTGCTCAAGGATCTTCTCGAGCCTGTCCAGGGGCAGGCCGCTCCTGCTGATGCCGATCCTGAACACCGCCGCCAGCGGATGGTGCCCGTAGGCCTTGCACAACTCAAGGTCCCGGTCGGCCCTCCCCTCCTTGAGATAGGTAAAGACCTGTTCCACAAATCCATAGGTATCCAGCCGCATCTGCCTGAAGAACCAGAGCCGCTCGACTACTATCGCGAGGCCCGCGACCGAGCCGGCGATGATCGGGATCATCACCGGACCGCCCTTTACTATGATATCGATCATGGTCGTTCTCCTCCGTCTATCACACGCCCCGCGCAGGGCGCTGCCGATCCCCTGCTGTCTCTCCCAAGTAGTGCGCCAGGTGTCTGCCGGTATGCGACCCGGCGCATGCCGCGACCTGTTCAGGCGTCCCCTCAGCGACAATCCGCCCCCCGTCCGCGCCCCCCTCGGGGCCGAGGTCGATAATCCAGTCCGCGCACTTGAGGACCTCCATGTTGTGCTCAACCACGAGCACCGTGTTCCCCGCCTCCACGAGGCGCTGGAGCACCTCGATGAGTTTATGGATGTCGGCGAAATGAAGCCCGGTGGTCGGCTCGTCGAGTATGTACAGGGTGCGCCCCGTCGCCACCATGCCCAGTTCCTTTGCGAGCTTCACCCGTTGCGCCTCGCCGCCGGAGAGGGTGGTGGCCGACTGCCCCAGCCTGATGTAGCCCAGGCCCACGTCATTGAGGACGGTGAGGCGTCGAAAGAGCGCGGGGACGTTCCTGAAAAACTGGAGCGCCTCCTCCACCGTCATATCGAGGACGTCGGCGATGCTCTTTCCCTTGAAGTGGATCTCGAGCGTTTCGCGGTTGTAGCGGCGCCCCCCGCACGCCTCGCACGGGACATAGACATCCGGGAGGAAGTGCATCTCGACCCTGATCAGGCCGTCCCCCCTGCACGCCTCACAGCGGCCGCCCTTGACGTTGAAGCTGAAGCGTCCGGGCCGGTAGCCGCGCGCCTTCGCGTCGGGGTGCTGGGCGAACAGGTCGCGGATAGTGGTGTAGATGCCGGCGTAGGTCGCGGGGTTGGAGCGCGGGGTGCGCCCAATCGGGGATTGATCGATGATGATCACCTTGTCGATATGGCCGATGCCCTTGAGGGCGCGATACTTCCCAGGCGCCGCGCGCGACCCGTAAAACTCCCTCTCCATCGCCCGGCGGATCGTGTCGTCCACCAGCGAGCTCTTCCCCGCCCCCGAGACGCCGGTGATGGCGCACAGCAGGCCGAGAGGGATGCGCACATCGATACCCTTGAGATTATTGTGGCTCGCCCCCAGGAGTTCAAGCCGGCGGGAGGGCGCCGGGGCGCGGCGCCGGGCGGGCACCGAGATAAAACGCTCGCCGGAGAGATACCGGCCCGTGAGGGATTCCGGGACGGCGATGATGTCGCCGACGTTATCCCTCACGTGCAACCCCACGCTCGGCTCGTCGAGGACATAGAGCACCCCCATGAGGCCCGAGCCGATCTGGGTGGCAAGATGCGCCCGCTGCGCCTCCCCGCCCGAGAGGGTGGAGCTCTCGCGGTCAAGGGTAATGTAATCGAGCCCCACGTTCTTCAAAAATGTGAGCCTGCCGCCGATCTCCTTCAGCAGTTCGGCGCCGATGCGGCGGTCATGCCCCGTGAACGCGATAGCGTCGAGGAACCGGAGCGCGTCGCCGACGGTCATCGCGCAGAAATCGCTCATCGACTTCCCCGCCACCGTGACCGCGAGCGGCTCGGGGCGCAGGCGCCTGCCGCCGCACGCGGCGCACACCCGCTCCTCCATGTACTCCCTGAGCTTTTTCCGGATGTAGGCGCTCTCCGTCTGACGGTAGCGGCGTTCAAGATTGGCGATGATCCCCTCGAAAGGCGCCCGCCGCGTGACGGGGTGCCGCCCCCTCCAGAAACGCAGCATGATTTCCTCGTCGCCGGATCCGGCGAGGACGATATCGCGCCATTTCTTCTCGATCTTCCCGAAGGGAATGTCCATGCTAAAACCGTAGTGCGCGGCGACCGCGCGGAGAAGCACCTTGTAATAGATGATGAGCGACCGCCCCCCGAAACGGAGCGGCAGCAATGCTCCCCCGGCAAGGCTCTTTGCGGGATCGATCATCCGTTCGAGATCAAGCTCGAACCGCGTCCCCAGGCCGTGACAGGAGGGGCAGGCCCCACGCGGGCTGTTGAACGAGAAACTCGTCGGATCAAGCGCGGCGTAGCCGGTGCCGCAGCGGGCGCACCCCATCTGCTCGGTAAAAAGCCGCTCCTCGCCGGAAGATGGTACGAGCACGATCATGCGGCCGTTGCCCATGCGCAGGGCGAGCTCCATCGAATCGGTGAGCCGGTTCTTGATCCCCCTCTTCACCGTCAGGCGGTCCACCACCAGGTCGATCGTGTGGGCGGCCTTCGCCTTGAGCCTGGCGAGGCCGGCCAGCTCCCGCACCTCGCCGTCGACGCGGACCCTCACAAATCCGTCCTGGGCGAGGCGCGCGAGGAGCTCAGCGTGGCTCCCCTTCACCCGGTCGGCCATCCGGGCCAGCAGGATGAGTTGGAGCCCCTCATCCCATCCCAGAATCTCATCCACCATGTCCTGCACCGTGTGCCTGACCAGCGGATCCCCGCATCCGGTGCAGTGCGGCACGCCGAGGCGGGCGTAGAGGACGCGGAGATAGTCGTGGATTTCGGTGGCCGTGGCGACGGTCGAGCGCGGGTTGGCGCCGAGCGGGCGCTGCTGGATGGCGATGGCGGGAGAGAGTCCCTCGATGTGATCGACGTCGGGGCGCTGCATCTGCTCCAGGAACTGCCTGGCATAGGCGGAGAGGCTCTCGACGTACCTTCGCTGGCCCTCGGCGTAGATCGTGTCGACCGCAAGAGACGACTTTCCGGAGCCGGAGACGCCGGTGACGACGATGAGGGCGTTGCGCGGGAGCTCGAGGTTGATTCCCTGAAATGCGCGCGGTTCGCCTCCGTTACGGTCATCACCAAGCGCGCGCGCGACGAATCGTGCACTCGCTACGCCCAGGGGGGGATCGCCGCCGTGCTCGGGGATGAGGATTCGTTCGAGGCTCACGCCGCCGACACGATCGCCGCCGGTGACGGCCTCTGCGATGAGTCCGTCGTCCGGGAGGTGGTGCGCGAGGGGCCGCGGGCCATCGAGGAGCTTGTGGGATACGGCGTCAGGTTCTCGCGCGATGGACATGACCGTTTCGAGCTGGGGCGCGAGGGGGGACACTCCGCCCGCCGCGTGGCGCACGCCTCCGATATCACCGGCCTGGAGATAGAACAGGCCCTGCTCGCCCGCGTCGCCGCGGAGCCACGCATTCGCGTCCTCGATCAGCACATCGCCGTCGACCTGGTCACCACCCGCAAGCTGGATCCGAAAAACCCGTCTCCGAACCGGTGCCTCGGCGCGTACATCCTCGACAGGGGCTCCGGCGCGATCTTCCCCGTCGCCGCCCGCGTCACCGTGCTCGCGACCGGCGGCGCCGGGAAGGTCTACCTTTACACGAGCAATCCCGATGTCGCCACCGGCGACGGGGTCGCCATGGCCTACCGCGCGGGCGCCGAGATCGCCAACATGGAGTTCATCCAGTTTCACCCCACCTGCCTCTACCACCCGAAGGCCAAGAGCTTCCTGATATCGGAGGCGGTGCGGGGAGAGGGGGCGACGCTGCGATTGCCCAACGGCGACGCGTTCATGCGCAAATATCACAAGGACGCCGAGCTCGCGCCCCGGGACATCGTCGCCCGCGCCATCGACCACGAGATAAAGGTGTCCGGCGCCCCCTGCATGCTGCTCGACATCCGGCACCGCGGCCGGGAGTTTATCGCCGCGCGTTTCCCGAATATCTACGAGAAGTGCCTCGAGTTCGGCTACGACATGGCCCGCGAGCCGCTCCCGGTCGTCCCCGCGGCCCACTACACCTGCGGGGGCGTGCGCGCCGGCCTCGACGGGCGGACCTCAATCGACTGCCTGCTCGCCATCGGTGAAACCGCCTGCACCGGCCTCCACGGCGCGAACAGGCTCGCGAGCAATTCGCTCCTCGAGGCGATTGTGGCGGCCGACCGCGCGGCCTCGCGCATCGGCGCGCTCTTCGCCGCCCACGGCGCTCCCGCCGCGGCGTCCATCCCCGCCTGGGTCACCGGACACGCCCGGGACAGCGACGAGTCGGTCGTGGTAAGCCACAACTGGGACGAAATGCGGCGATTTATGTGGGATTACGTGGGGATCGTCCGCACCGACAAGCGGCTCCAGCGGGCGCTCAACCGGGTCGAGAATCTCCAGCGGGAAATTCAACAATACTACTGGGATTTCATCGTCACGGCCGATCTGGTCGAGCTCAGGAATATCGCCACCGTTGCCGAGCTGATCATACGCTCGGCCCTCGCCAGAAAGGAAAGCCGGGGCCTCCACTACAACCTCGATTACCCGCAGCGGGATGACACGTGCTGCATCCATGACACGGTGCTACGGTTGAACGCCTGAACTCAAAATCCGGAATGCGGCCACGCATGTCAACGGCTCGCACACTACTGACACTCGCGATGTGCTGCGCGTTCTCTTCCATACTGCGCGCCGCCGCCGGGGGAACACCCGTCCCCATAGCACCCCCGGCAATCACCGTCACGCCGGGGCATGATCTCGCGGCCGCGGGCTGGAGGGAGAAGGTGTATCGCACGGGGAATCTCTGGGAGGCACTCTACAAGGACGGGCTCCCCGCCCTCCGCTGTACGAGCAATCGAAGCGCCTCGATGCTTTACCGCACGGTCCATTACAATGCGCGCGATTTCCCGCTTCTCCGCTGGCAATGGCGCGTGGAACGCCTGCCGCTGCGGAGCGGCGAGCTCACCAGGGCCAACGACGACTACGCGGCCAGGATCTACGTTTTCTTCCCGGGCTGGACATTCCTTGGCTCGCGGGTGCTTGAGTACGTGTGGGACACCGACGCGGCGGCCGGTACCATTCGCACGAGCCCCACATCGAACCGATGCAAACACCTTGTTGTCGCTTCGGGAAACTCGTCCCCGGGCACATGGGTCACGGTGGAGGGTGAGGGTGGGGGGGATGGACAGGCTGACCACAATCCGGGACACCAAGCACAAGATGGGATTCGGGGAGCTCGTTACGAAGGGGCTCGTTCGAAGTGATGATCGCCTACACCCTCGCGCCGATCATTGCACCGGAACTGTATCGCGAAGACAGGTGATTCAGCGGTTGACTCTGAACGATGCCTCGGAGAGGTTGCTCACCCAGCTTGCCGCCCGCACCGCGTTCTTTTGCGGCATTGTCAGCACGGCGAGCCAGGAGTACTCTCCCTCAACCAGCCCGGCGGGAACGGTGAAGGAACCGACCACTGCTTTGATGTCAACGACGCTGAAGTTACTCGCAAAGGGCGCCGCTTTCTCAGAGAAGGTGAGGTTGCTCTTCAGGAAGAGCAGGCGACCGTCCGGGAGGCTCACCGCCAGGTAGGCGCTGCAGCGCGCGTAGGTAGAGAGCACGCCGCGCTTTACCTCCGCGTTAAGGGTAAGCGTGTCGCCGCCCCTGTAGCGGACCTTGTTGACCGTGAGCTTCACGCTGTGCAGGTAGGGGTCGGTCGCATCCCCGCCGACGGAATCATCGAACTGTTCGGCCACGATCTTGATATCGTCGACATACCAGCCCTCATAATTGTTGGATGACCCGTCCACTGAGTCAAAGCTGAAGCGGACGCGGGCCTTGCCACCCGTAAACTCCGTCAGCCCCACCACTCCTGATCCGCCCCATCCCTCGGCGCAGGGCATTGAAGAGTCGAGCTGCCAGAGCGCCGACCAGCTCACTCCGCCGTCGCGCGAGGCCTCGACCGAGGTCACATCGTAGGAACCGCCGTACGGTTCCACTTTCCGGTAATTATTGAAACTGAGCATGGCGTCATTATAGTCGCCCAGGTCGATTTCCGGGGAGGTGAGCGTGCCGGCGGTGCGGTCGCCTGTGTCATACGTCCATGCACCCTCCTGTCCGTAGTACCAGGCGGTCACGCCGCTCGAGGAGCGGTACGTGCTGCGGTGCCAGAGGCCGCCCGGGCTCCATCCGTTGTCGCCCCCCTCAACCGCGTCCTCAAAGACCACCGTGCCGGCCGTGGTCGTGGCAGATACGATGTTAGATATCGCTGAACCGTTGTTCCTGTTGTCCTTGACCTTGAGGGCCAAGTAGTACTGCGTCGAGGGGAGCAGCCCGCGCACCGCAACTGTCTCGCTCGTCCCCGAGGATTGGGGCGCGGGACACGCGGAACGGGACGCAGAATCCCAATTCGCGTCGTTGATCGGCTCGCGGGAGAAGCGCAGATCGTAGCAGCTTGCCTTCCCCGCGATGCCATCGTCGCCGCTGGCAGTCCAGCTCAACGTCACCTGGGACATACGCCCGACGACGACCGCCAAATCGCTCACCCCCGCGGGGGGAACGGTGTCATTTTCCGGATTGATCGCCTGGATGAGATTGAGGCGGCCGCCGCTGGCCACCTTGCCGTCGAGGGAGGATACCGGTTCCGCCCCCTGGAGGAGCGCCGCGCGCACGTCGGTCACGCTCATGCCGGGAGCGCGGGCAAGGAGCAGCGCCGCCGCGCCCGCCACGTGTGGCGTGGCCATGGAGGTTCCACTGTAGGACGCGTAGCCACCGCCGGGAACCGTGCTCAATATCCCCACGCCCGGCGCTCCGATATCCACGGACACGGCGCCGTAGCAGGAGAAGTCTGCGAGCGCGTCATTGTTGTCCGTGGCGGCGACCGCGACGACGTTCGCGCACTCATAGCTGGAGGGATAGTGGGGCGCCAAGTCATTGTTGCCGCCGGAATTCCCCGCGGCCGCAACATACAGGGCCCCCGCCGCGTATGCCTCCTCGATCGCGTCCTTCAATGTTTGCGAAAACCCGCCGCCGCCCCACGAGTTGCTCATCACGCGCGCACCCATCAGCGCGGCGTAGTGAATGGCCTTCGCCGCGTCGGCGACCGTCCCCGAGCCATCGGCGCCGAGGAACTTGATCGGCATTATCTTCGCATGCCAGCAAACGCCCGCGACGCCCACGCCGTTGTTGCCGACCGCCGCGATCGTCCCGGCGCAGTGCGTCCCGTGGGAATGATCGTCGAAGGGATCGTTGTCATTGTTCTTGAAATCCCACCCACGGACGTCATCGACATAGCCGTTGCCGTCATCGTCAATCCCGTTGCCCGGGATTTCGTTACCGTTGGCCCAGATGTTCGCGGCCAGGTCGGGATGGGTATAATCAACGCCGGTATCGATGACCGCCACCACCACGGAATCGCCCGTCGCGAGATCCCAGGCGCCCTCCGCGTCGATATCGGCCCCCGCGGTCCCGCCGTTCTGGCCGGTGTTTTTCATCGCGTAGAGCTTGCTGAATTCGGGATCGTTGGGAATCGCGTCGGCATTGAGGATATAGTTCGGCTCGGCGTATTCGATGAGGCTCCCCCCGGTCCGCGCGTACTCCGCGATGCACTCGGCCACGGACTTGCCGGAGGATATTTTCATGAGTTTGAGGCCGGCCTGCGGGAGCCGTTCCTTGACGGCACAACCGGCGGAACGCTCGAGGCCGGCCATCCGGGAGGGGGCGACATGCTCCTTGTATTTGACCAGGACCTCGCCCTCGACATAGGGGGCTTCGATGGAGGCTGCGCTGAGAGAGGTAAGGATAAGATACGGGAGGGCCGCCGCTACCACGGGAACCAGCAAGTGCCTCAGTTCGACCTTCACTTTTCCCCTCCCAGATTGGCGATTCTTCACTCGCTCCTGTTTCCTCACCCGGTTCCAATCTCGCCTGATTTATATGCAGTGTCAAGTCGGGGACGGGAAAGGAAGGGGGGCTTTACTACGGCAAAGACAGCAACTAGTTACCTAGTAGGTGGTTACAGCTTACAGAGCAAGGATATTCACTACTATATTAAATAGCGAAAATAGCATATTGCGTGCCATTGATTGTTTTGGTGAGCCTGTGGAATAAGAACCATTACTGATAGATGGTGGAAGAAATGACAGATCTATGGTGAAAGAATCCCTGCCGACCTCCTGACGGCCGCTTCGCAGGTGGCGCCCCGAAACCGATTCATTACTGCGTCAGACTGATCAGCCTTGTGCGTTGACAATATTTATGGTATTTCTCTTTCTGGTATCATGGAGGGGTATGGCTCGCGTACTATTCATTGATCTCCTGTTCAACTGGCCGCCTGACGGGGGGGCCCGGGTCGATCTGAAGGAGATCGCCTCGCGGCTCGCTGCGGAGCACGAGGTGACGCTCCTCGTCCCCGATTTTTCCGGCCTGTTTCCTCGCGGGAGAATCAACGGGCCGATGCCGTTCCGGATCATCCGCGTGCCGTTCAATAAATATACCTTCAACTGCCGGCACCTCCCCCGCATGTTCAGGAAAGAGGTTGAACGCCTCCGCCCCGATCATCTCTTCATTGCCGATGGCTGGTATCTCAAATTCCCCCTCGCCGCGGCGCTGAGCGATTACCACCCGATCTTGCGCTTCTATGCCTATGAGGGGCTTTGCATCAAGGACTACGGCACGCAGTTCCGCGACGGCCGGATATGCCCGCTCAACTACCTCGACCACACCGCCGCCTGCATCCGCTGCGCCCTCCGCCATCACCGCTTCAGGCCGCTCAACATGTTCTCCCAGGAGTTCCTCTCCAGCCTCGCCTTCACGCCGCTCTACAGGAGGTCCGTGCTGCGCGCGATCAAGAGCGCAAAAGCGGTCATCGTCTACAATAAATATATGGCCGATATGCTGGGCCGCTATAATGACCGCGTGCGCACAGTGCCCTCGGGTGTCGATGCATCGCTCTTCGCGTCCGCTCCGGAAACGCGCCCGGATAATAAAT
>JAPLCY010000341.1 GCA_026391995.1 Candidatus Auribacterota bacterium | reverse complement strand
AGGCAATAACGAACTTGAGCTGGTCATTGCGATTTAAAAAGGCTAGATTGCTTTCCCGGAAACTGCCGCAGGTCCCGCTGCCCGGGCATTT
The DNA here is from genome assembly GCA_026391995.1 of Candidatus Auribacterota bacterium. Taxonomy (GTDB): domain Bacteria; phylum Auribacterota; class Tritonobacteria; order UBA1439; family UBA1439; genus JAPLCW01. Next base: position 11,474 of record JAPLCY010000341.1, on the reverse strand, counting down.
TACATCGACGATCTTAATGGCTCGTCTATCCAGGGGGGCGAGACCGATACTCCCGTTTGTCTCCACGAGCGCCGTGTAACCACTCTCAATGAGCCGGGTGATAAGTGCGAATACATCCGGCTGAAGGAGCGGTTCGCCACCGGTCACCTCGGCGAGCGCGCAGCGCATGGGTTCGATCCGTTCCAGAACCTGTTCGATTGAGAGCGGTTCGCCACCGGATCGCGCGTATGCTGTGTCGCACCAACGGCAGCTCAGGTTACATCCGGCGAGCCGGATGAACGCGCAAGAAAGCCCCGCGTATGTGGATTCACCCTGGATGCTTTTGAATATCTCGATCACCTGAAGCATGGGCGACGCATGTCCCGGAAATATCTCTTTAGTACGCATTCCTGCGGGCGAAGATGGTCATGAAGATGACCTTCAGATCGAAGAGGATGGACCAGTTCTCGAGGTAGTACATATCGTAGCGGAGGCGGGCGCGGACCGAGGTGTTGCCGCGGAGCCCGTTCACCTGCGCCCAGCCGGTGAGGCCTGACTTCACGAGGTGCCGGGTCATGTAGCGCGGGATATCCTCCTTGAAATGGCTCACGAAGTGCGGGCGCTCGGGGCGCGGCCCCACGAGTGGAAACACCTGCCGTCCTCGCCGCAGCGCTCCTGCGCGTAAAAAACAGGGCCGCGCGAGTCGAGCTTGACGGCGATTGCCGCCAGCGCGATCGCCGGCGACGAACACACAAGCCCGATCGCCGATCCGAGAATATCGAAGAGGCGCTTGCGAAAACGGTTCCAGGGGTAATTGAGAGGAACACGGTGGACGCCCACCAGCGGCACCCCGTCGAAGCTCACTACGTCCACGCGCTTGGTCATGATCTCGAACATATCCGGGACATGGCGGAAGCCCACGAGGTTTTTTTCGCAGGCGATGATGATGTCCATCACTCGGTTGTGGTCGAGGCGCGGGTTCGTGAGCATCACCTCGTCCACATTCTCGCGCTCAACGACGGCGTGGAACTCCTCGACCGCGCCAAGAACCGGCGAAATGATCCTCGAACTCGATCCCCGCTCACCAGGACAGGTCAGGAAGCCGACGATCTCGCACTCGAGGTTCGGGGTGCGCCCGATGTGGCGCGCGACCCTCGCCGCGATTTCACCCGTGCCGATTATCACAATGCGGCGGCGCTCCCGCGAGGCGTGAAAAAGGCGCTGCTCGATACGATTGGCGGCAAGCCGTCCGGTCACAAGGAAGAACTCGAAGATCGGGATGAGCATCGCAAAGGTGATTCGCGAGTATTTCACGCCGGTCTCGCTGTGCGTGGAGGGGAGCAGGAAAGTGAGGGCCATGAGCGCGATCATCCCGGCCGCCATCCCCTTGGTGACGAGGAAGAATTCATGCATCGCCTCGTAGCGCCAGCGCCGCGCATAGGAGCCGAAGAACTTGAACATATAGATGAACACGAGCGTGGCGACGGGGAATGCCTTCATGTACGAGCCGAAGCCGGGAATGCCCTTGGATACCGGGATCAGTGAGGTCAGGACGGAATGGAAACGGAGCCAGTACGCCGCGCAGAATGCGGCGTTGGTAAACAGTACGTCCAGCGCAACCCGCAGTGCGGTTGCGATCTCCGTGGTATGGCTTCGTGTGCGCATGTATACCTGCAGCAAAAACAGTTACCGGCTTCCGGATACCGGATGGAGCCCCACGCGCAAGCGCGTGGTTCCTAAACTGATTATCCCGACATATGTCGGGACTTGCGTCCCGAGCGTAGCATCGGGAAACCCAGCTACCCATTCATCCACGGGCAAGCCCGTAGTTTTCTGGGAGTCGGGATAAAAACCCTGTTAAAAATCCCGGACGGCGAGGGCTCTCCGGATGTAGTCATCAAGCCTTTGCCTGAACACCGCCCGGTCGAATCGCGAGGCACTGGCCCTCAATCGGTCCGCATTGAACGTCATCCCTGAAGCGGCCGTCACGGCCTCCGCGAGCGAGTGCGGCGTCTGTTCGTTGAAAAAGACACCCGTTTCGCCATGCGTGACGGTCTCGAGCGCGCCGCCCTTCGCGTAGGCGATCACCGGCCTGCCGCACGCCTGCGCCTCGAGCAGCGTGATGCCGAAATCCTCCTCGCCGGGGAATATGAACGCCCGGCAGCCGCGGTAGAGCTCCCGGATCTCCTCATCAGGCCGCCAGCCGAGGAACCTGATATGCGGGCCCGCCATGGCCTCGAGCGACCTGCGCTGCGGGCCCTCCCCGACGATCACGAGCGGGAGGCCCAGCTGGTTGAATGCCCTGACCGCAAGGTCGATCCGCTTGTACGGGACCAGCGCCGAGACGATAAGATGGTAATCCCCCACCGCCCCGCCGGGGGTGAAAAACCCGGTATCCACCGGCGGGTAGAGAACCTCGGCGCTGCCATTATAGACGTTTTTCACGCGCGCGGCAACGCACCTGGATATCGCCAGCCAGTGCCGGACCCGACCGGCCGACCGCACATCCCATCTTCGCAGGGATGAGAATACCGGTGCCAGCAGGCGCCGCCTCCACCCCCAGTGGCCGAAGTACTCCTCGCCGAAATACCAGACATAGCGCATGGGGGTGAGGCAGTAGCAGATGCTGACCGCGCCACGCGGCGCGCGGGCCCCCTTCGCGACACAGTGGCTGGTGGCGATGACCAGGTCAAATCCCGCGAGGTCAAAGCGCTCCATGAGCCAGGGGAAGAGCGGCAGGTAGTACCGGTAGTGTGTGCGCGCGAAGGGGAGATGCTGGAGCAGGGAGGTGCGTATCTCCATTGCCGCGATCGCCGGGGAGAGGCGCCTCCTGTCGAGGAGGAGGGTGTGGATCACCGCATCGGGAAAAAGCTCGCAGAGCACCTCGAGGATCTTCTCCCCCCCGCGCATCCCGTTCAACCAGTCGTGTATCAACGCCACGCGCATGTCACGCTGCCCCCGCTTCGCCCGCAATGACGAATGGATACAAGATATTTCTGAGACAGAACACTGTGTCCCCTTTGATATTTTGCACTTTGCACTTTGTATTTTAATATTTGCATTGAATACTCACTCTCCCCGCCAGCAATTCATTGTAAATTGCCAGCGTGCCTTCGGCCGTGTTCCGCCAGGGGAATCCCTTCGCCCTCTCGAGGCCCGCGGCGATCATCTTTTTTCGCAAGGCGCTGTCCGTGCACACCCGCTCCATCGCGTCCGCAATCGCGCGCACATCCATCGGCTCTACGAGAATCGCCGCATCACCCACCACCTCCGGCAGGGAGGCGCGATTGGAACAAACAACCGGCACGCCGCATGCCATCGCCTCCAGGGGAGGCAGGCCGAAGCCCTCGTAAAGTGAGGGAAGGACAAGCGCGTCCGCCGCGTTGTAAAGCGGTATCAGTTCATCTTCATCGAGGTTCCCGAGAAAAAGCACATCTGCTTCCACCCCTGCGCCACGAAGATAGTCGTCCACCTCCGGGTACCGCCTGTCCTTCTCCCCTGCGACGACGACCGTGCAGTGCAGCTTACCCTTTTTGTTGATCTCCCGCGCCGCCTTTATGAGGCTGATCAGGTTCTTATACGGATCCGCCCGTCCCGCATAGAGAGCGAGTTTGTCCCTTATCCCGAGTGTCTTGCGAACCCTTTCCCGGATGCCAGGCCCAAGCTGTCTGTACTTCGGGTCCACACCGAGATAGACCGTCCGCACCCTGTCCGGCGGCACGTCGAGGAAATTAATGATATCCCCGCGCGAGTGCTCGGAATCCGCGATGATGAGATCCGCGATTCTCGCAAGCCTTTTCATAATTGCCCTGTACACAGGGAAGAGTCTTGTCTTTTTGGAGCGCGGGGCATACTCGGGGAATTTGAGCGGGATTATGTCATGCACGGTGAGCACGAGCTTCCCGCCATATCGCATGAGCGGGGCCATGAAGTTCGTCGAGTGGAACAGGTCCACCCGCTCGCGCCTGAGCATCCGCGGGAGAAACCACTGCCCGCGGAGTGAAAAGACATCGTACGGGACCGTGCGCACCGCCCAGTTCCGCCGGCGGGAGAGGCCGAGCTCTCCGCACACGCGGTCGCGGACGCTCCCGTTATGGAAGAGCACGAGATAATCATGCCCCGGATCCAGTTCCGCTAGGTACTTCATAAGGTAGACCGTATACCGGCCGATGCCGGCGATCTTCTCCCCGACCCATCTCGCGTCAATGCAGATTCTCATCAGCAATGCCCCACCCCTGGCTGCAAGACATGTGTGGTAACATCTTCTCCAATAACTAGAGACTAGCGACGTACTGGGTCACTTATGGGGGGTCTCCCACATTATCCCCCTCCCCCCTTGAGGGGGAGGGTCGGGGTGGGGGGTGAAAATACCCCCCATAAGTGACCCCATACCTAGCGACCATCTTTGCCATGGTAGAGCACACTTAAGTGTGCTCTACTGTTGTGGATAACTGCCAGAATCTACGGATAACTTACCGATTATCTCTATACCAATAGATCGCGATATAATGCAAGTGTCTTTTCCGCCGTCTTTTGCCATGTAAATGCCTTTGCCCGCCCGATTCCCCCCGCAATCAGCTTCTTGCGCAATGCCTCATCACCTATTACACGGTGCATAGCCTCTGCGATCTCTTCGGGATTATGCGGATCGCACAACAGCGCCATGTCCCCGACAACCTCAACGACCGCTGGGATACGCGAGGCGATCACCGGGGTACCGGACGCCATCGCCTCGAGCGGAGGCAGGCCGAACCCCTCGTAGAACGAAGGGAAGACAAGGGCCTCCGCGCCCCGGTAGAGCGCCGCGAGCTCGCCATCGCTCACATAGTCGCGCACGATGACATCGCGCTCGACGCCCTTCAACCGCGCCTGCTCAAGGACCGAAGGGCATCCCCCTCCGCGCCCCCCCGCAATGACAAGGCTGTGCCGCCACGAAGTGGCGCGTCCCCTCGCAATGCGCCAGGCGTCAAGAAGGCCGCCGAGATTCTTCCTCGGCTCGACGGTTCCGACAAAGAGGAAGTACGGCCGGGCGGCCTCGCTGCCCCGAGGCGATGGTGGAGGCATATCGACCCCCAGGTGCGTCACGAAGATCCGCTCCGCCGACACGCCGTAGATTTCCATGAGCTCGCGTTTGGAAAATTCTGAGATTGCGATCACCGCATCGGCCCTGTCGAGCGTGCCCTTGAAAGATCGTTCCAGCCGCCGCAGGTTGCGACCCTCGGCGTAGTGCGGGAACCGCGCGAATGAACAGTCGCACACCGTCACCTCCGCCCTGCCGCTGCCGAGCGGCGGGATGATGAAGTTCGGGAAGTGAAAAATATCGCACCGCCCGGAGAAAAGCTCGATCGGGGGCCAGCCTGTCCGTGCGGAGAGCAATTCATAGATTCTCCCCGGGATCACACGTACGGGCCTGATGGTGAAGCGGGGATTGCCCGGCCTTACCCGGCAGCCGCGGCGCAGAAAATCGAAGAAAAAAAGCCGGTACTCCTCATCCCCCCCGAGCCCGGCGAGAGAAAGCACAAGCTGCGTGGTGTATCTCCCCACCCCCGTCGGCGCTCCGATGGTCGTCTGGATATCGATGCCGATTCGCATAGTACTCCGCTGCTCCGCCCTAATCCACGGCGGCGCAACGGATATCATACCACGGCATGCCCCCCCTGTCTTGGCTTTTCCGGACGCCGAGGGGACTGTCCTGCTTCACGGGGCGCCACCTGTGAGGAAGTACGGGAAACAGGCAAATTCCTTTGACGCATCCCTCCGCCCGCTGCTAGAATGGTCCTTTGCGGGGGGGCATATGGCCGGGACACAGGAGCGCGAGATCTACGTGGTGTGCGGGATGGGGCGCGACGTCACCGGCCTTGTCTCCCTCGTCACCTCGATCATCTCGGACGCCAGCGGTAATATCATCGATATGGAAGAGGGGGTTTTTCACGGCCTCTTCTCCATCTTCCTCACCGTTGACCTCACCGGCGCAGCCATCCCCGGCCCCCAGTTCGTGGCCAAGCTCCAGGCGGTCGCCCATCAGTCGGGACTGCAGATCATCGCCGAAAGACAGCGCTTCACCCCGCGCCACACAACGCGGCGCATGATGCGTCTCCTCCTTGTCGGCGTGGATCAATCGGGCATCGTGTCCCGCGCGACCTATATTCTCGCCAACAACGGCGTCAATGTCGAGAGCGCCAGGATGATATCGCGGGGCGATCTCTTCGCAATGGAGATGGAGCTCGATGCAAGCGCCTCCACCCGTTCCACGGCGGCCATCGAGAAGGGCGTGGGCGCGGAAATGGAGAGGGCGGGGATCCGGTCGCTCTTTCAGACGGAGGAGATATACCGCAAGCATCCGCGCCTGCTGGTCTTCACTGCGACGCGCAATCTCCTTGACGATGAGATGCGCGCGGCGCTCCTGGAGATGGCCGGCAATGAAAAGGGCCGCACGCCGGGAATGGAGGGGATGGCGGGCCTGAAGCTAGAGACGGTAAAGGCCCTCGCTGCCTCCACGCGCCTCACCTCGGAGGCCGATGATCTTCTCCACAGTCTCAAGTTGATGGGGTACGTGATAATGATCGTCAGCAGCGGTTTTGAACCGTTCCTCAATGCTCTGCGCGGCCACCCCGCGATCGATCACCTGCGATGCAACGCGCTCCGCGCGGAGAAGGGTAAACTCACCGGCGCCGTGGAACAGCTGACCGCCCCCCCGGCGAAGGCCCTCATCGCCGAGGTTGCCCGCGGAGACCAGATCGCCGGCGACAAAATCATCATCATAAGCGACAGCCCGCCCGCGGACGTGACGCTCGGCGATCTCGGCATCCGCCTCACGCTCGATGCGGGCGCGGTGAGGACGCTCATCAAGAAGGGATCGATTGCCGCATCACAGATCCGGTCGATCATCGCCGCGTTCGGCCCCCCCTAACCACGCTGCGGTGACATCTTACCTAATCCTTTACATTGCTTAATGATGTATCTAGAATATGTTGTCAAGCATATAGCAGCAAATACAATTGACATCGTATTCTTCATGAGCGTCGTTACAGCGCAAGCTATTAGGTAAGATGTCACCCTAATTTAGTCGGTGTGCGGGATGAAGAGAGAGGCGACGTACTCCTCCATGTAACCGGGGTGGGTGCTCAGGTCGAGGTAGGTGATCCGGTCGGCGATGGCCTCCAGCGCCACTCCCCTTTCCTTCGAGAGCAGCATCAGGTTCGCCCCCCAAAGTGAGCCGTTGCCAATGTAGTCGAAACGCTCCAGGGGGAGGTCAGGGAGCATGCCGATGGCGATGGCGTTGCCGGCATCGATCGCCTCGCCGAGGCGGCCGGCGATCACCACGCGCCCGATCTCCCGGGCGTCGAGCTCGACATTCTTGAGCATCGTCCGGATCGCCGCCTGTATCGCGGCCTTGGTGCGGAGCAGCTTCTTAAAGTCCACGTCATTCAAGTAGATATCCCTCGCGGCGCAATCCTCTCCCCTCGTGCGCACAAGGTACACGGGGTGCCCGTCCCTCTCGGCCAGGCGCGGGCAGCGGCTCCCGGCGTTTAACGCGCCATTCCTGTCGAGTATCCCGTGCCGGAAAAGCTCCGCCATCAGGTCAATCATCCCCGAGCCGCAAATGCCTCGCGCCGGCGCGCCGCCGATCACGCCCAGGCGCGGGGCCGCATCGAGATCCCGAATATGCACCTCCTCGATCGCTCCGGGGGCCGCGATCATCCCGGAGGCAATGCCGACGCCTTCGAACGCGGGACCGGTCGAGCAGGCGCAGCCCATCATCCATTCCCTGTTCCCCAGCACAATCTCGCCGTTTGTTCCGGCGTCGATGAAGAGGGTCACCTCGTCACATTCGTGCATGCGGCAGGCGAGCACCCCCGCCGTCACGTCGCCACCGACATAGCTCCCGACCCCCGGAGCAAACATGACCGGGGCCAGGGGATCGATCTTCACCCCCGCCTCACGCGCGGGGATTGCGGGATACCGGGTATGCGCGGCGGTGAACGACCCGAGCCTGATTCCCGATGGATCCATTCCCAGAAAAAGGTGGACCATGGTCGTGTTCCCGGCAACGATGGCGATGATCAGATCACCCGGCCCCACTCTCGAATGTTCCATGAGGCGGGCGAGAAGATCATTGATTGTTTCAAGCGCGAGGCCGCGCAGCCACTCCAGGCCGCCTGGACGCTCGGCATAGGTAATCCGGCTTATGATGTCGGTGCCGCATGAAAGCTGCCGGTTATAAGCGGCGGCGCGAGAGACGCAGTTCCCCGCGCGGAGGTTGACGAACTCGGCGACCACCGTGGTCGTCCCGAGGTCGAGCGCGAGCCCTAGCGGCCGGGCGATGCCGGGGGGGAGATTGAGCGGCGGAGACGGCTCGACGCCGGCGAGGGCGCGATCACGTTTCCGGTCGTCCTCGCTGAGGACCACCGCCGCGTAGTCCACGCTCGCGGAGGGGAGGAGCGACTCCTCCGGCACGAACACCACAAGATCATCCTCGACCCGCGCCGCGCAGGCGAGCCGGTAGCCGCGCCGCTCACGGTCAGGCGTGATCGACGCATGAGGGGTCGGGGGGCATGCCCCCGCGTCGATCTTCACGACGCACTGCCCGCAACTCCCCAGCCCGCCGCATTCGCCGCGGAGCTGGATCCCGTGCGTGAGGGCCGCATCGTAGACGCTCGCGCCGGCGGCAACACGCGACTCGACACCCAAAGGGAGAAATTTTACTCTGAATGATTTCATGGGATGATGTGTCGAAATACAGTCGCTCTCACGTACCCAGGCGGGTCCAGACCTCTTTCAAGTACACCGGGATATCCGCCGACTCCTGCGGGCCAACCATAATATTCCATCCGGGCAGCTTGTCCTCGAGATCGCCGCTCATCATCGCCACATAGCCGGGGATGATGAGCCGTGTGTGCGGCACGCGTGTGTCCAGCCCCTGCGCGACGACGGCCTTCGCGATGACCTCCGGGTTGAATTTCCCGGCTGCCCACGCGGTGAGGACCGACTGCCCCTCCGCGTCAACCACCAGCAACCACGAGGGTATTTCCGAGGCCTCGATCTCGCTCGATACCATGTAGTAGGTGAGAGAGAAGTTGGTGGTGACGAGGAGGGGCGATTCCGGCTTCGCCTCGCCGATCCGGTAGACGCCCGGGTTCACCTGGAGCGGCTTTTGCGGATCGGTGTAGATTCCCTGACGCAGCGTGAGGAGCGGCAGATAGTGCCAGGGCGAGGGAGTTTCGAGGACCACGATTGACGCGTATTTGCATATACCGCCCACGGCGGCCGCCGCGCCCTCGTAGCCCCCCCCGGGAACGGAGAGGATGGTCGGATAACCGGTGCCGGGCGCGGCGCGCGACAGCGCCCTGCGGCGGAGCAGGGTGAACGCAGCGAGACGATCCGCGGCCCCCGCGGGAGATGGCGCGAGGATAATATCGTCAACCCCCCTCCCGGCAAGTTCAGCGGCAAATTGAGCCAGATCGTCGATGCTGCCCCCCGGCGCCGCCACAAGGGGCGCGCCGGCCTCTTTCGCCAGCGCGGCCAGTTCGTCGGCGTTGTCCCGGTCGGCGCCCCAGAGCAGGGGCCGTGTCCCCCCGGCGGCCTTGAGCCCCGCCCTCATGCACGCGGGATTTCTTGATATGAGTATCAGCGGGAGCGGGCACATCTCCCTGACTCGCGCGACCGCGGCGACAAACCGCTCCGGCTCCCCGCTCAACTCCTTCACCGCGATGAGATCAATGCAGAGACGCTCGCCGGCCCGTTCAACCGAGAAGTCTGCAGCCTCCCTCACGCGGGCGCCCAGCGCGTCGCCAGAAAGGCGGTCATCAACCTGGACCGCTATCGCCGTCTTGTGAAAAAACGCCTTCTCATGCCGAAAGAGAACCAGCTCCTCACCCACCTTCACCTCGCGCTCGCCGGTTCCGATGCCAACGAGGCGGATCGGCGGGGCGGAGGCTGCGCCGAGAACGGCCTTCGCCTCGTCGGACACGTAAGGGCAGGCGTCGAGCCGCACCTGTTTGGCGACAAGCTTCATGGCGAACGCCAGGCAGGTCTGGAAGCCGCATTCCTTGCAGTTCTTGTTCGGCAGGAGTTTGAATATCTGCAACCCGGTCAATTTCATTTCGTATGATATCGCACTCTTCGTAACGGAGACTCAAGTCTCCGCTACAGCTGTTATTATACTATCCCCTCGCCAAAAGCACTGAAAACACTGCATATACCCTACCCCAGTGCTCCCGGTGTTCTCAGTGGTTCAACCCTTCTTCATCAACCCGTCGATCGTCCTCTCCACCACCGCGATCGCCTCCGGGTGGCGCATGACAAGGAGATCCGCCCCCGCGTGCAGCAGGGCGACCGCCGTCGAGATCTCCCAGAGAACCCCGCGCTCGGCACGGCTCCCCCACTGCGGCTCCTTCTGCTCGGGGACCTTCACCTCTTTCACCTTCCACACCTCCGGGCCGACGAAGTTGATGAACGGCATCTGCATCATCCCGTCGCCGGAGAGCGCCTGGAGACGGATCCGCTCCATCACCGAGTAGGTGTACTCCAGCCCGTAGCCAAGCCCCCCTGTCAGCGGATCGATCACCACGCGATCGGCGGGAAAGTGCAGGTCGGATATCAGGATATTGAGCTGCTTGCAGAGATTCACGTCGATCGGCGTCTCGGCCACGACGAGGTGCCCATAGGCGGCGGCCGCGGCGACTATCGTCTTATACTCCTCCGCGACGGCGGAGGCGAGCAGGCAGCGCTCCCCCTGCGCCGCCTCGGCGCACGCGGTGAGGACCCCGTTCTGCCGCTCGCCGGGCCCCGGCCCCCTGATGATCAACGGCACGGGCACGGATTTTAGAATCGACCGGAGCAGCTCGACGGACTGTGCGGCGCTCCTGTTCTCGCGGTCGGGGCGCGCACCGCGGAGATCGAGGCAGATGAGGCGGGCGCCCTTCTCATCAACCACACAACGCGCCCACCGGAGCGGATCGCCGAGAAAATCGAGGTACGGCCCCTTCACCGTGTCGCACCAGTCATCAGGCCGCACGTCGGGAATTTCCCACGCGATGACCGGGCGATGCGGAATTGTTCCCTCGAAGTGGTGAAACGGGAGACAGTTTCCGCCGCCGACCTCTATTGAGAACGCGCGCGTGCCCCCCTCGGAGGAGGTGTTGCCGATGCGGACGGTGTTGATAGCGCTTGCTCCTGAATTGTTCATGATTGTCGTATAGTATATTACATCCGTGGCCGGGAGTAGCACCAGAGAGTTGCCTTGATGGTCGGCGAATTAGAGTGATGCCCTATGATGCAAGATTAATAACTTATCCACAGCCGGCTTCAGATAAGCGGCTCCATCTCCAGGGCCGGATGATGGACCTTCCGGAGAAACTCGAGGAGCGCGGCCGGGTCGGTGGTCACGGACTCGTCGGCGATTGTGTCGAGGAGGCCCTTCTCGCCTATCTCCTCGCAACGGCGTTTCAGCTCCTCGCCGAGCCGCTCCTTGATCTCGCTGGTCATCCAGACCA
>JAPLCY010000349.1 GCA_026391995.1 Candidatus Auribacterota bacterium | reverse complement strand
GGGACTCGAACCCCGAACCTCCTGATTAAGAGTCAGCTGCTCTACCATTGAGCTAGTGGCGCAAAGCGAACCATACTACCAATAGCGACCTGTCCGGTCAAGCGCGGATTTTTCGAGCACGATCCGCTTGCCGTGGAGGCGGGGATATATGCTATTATGTGCAACATGGCTGTATTCCACGCCCACGCGAGGTCAGGAACCATATGAAGAGCAGCCTCCAGATCGAAAAGAGCGTCGAGAAATGGCCGATCGGCCGCATCGCCTCGCAGCTCGGCCTTAGCGAAGACCAGTACGACTACCACGGCAAGTATATCGCCAAAATCCAGGCCGGCCTGCTCCGCCGCGTGGGGAAGAACCGTCCCGGAAGGCTCGTCCTCGTCACCGCGATGACGCCGACCCCCGCCGGCGAGGGAAAGACCACGACCACTATCGGCCTCGGCGACGCCTTCGCGAGCCTTGGCCTGCGATCATCCATCTGCCTCCGCGAGCCTTCGCTCGGCCCCTTTTTCGGGATCAAGGGCGGCGGCACGGGGAGCGGGTATGCCCAGGTGGTGCCTGCCGAGGACATCAATCTCCACTTCACCGGCGACATGTACTCCGTGACAAAGGCGAACAACCTCCTCTCCGCGATGATCGACAACCACCTCCAGCACGGGAACACCCTCGCCATCGACCCCCGGCGCATCACCTGGAAGCGCGTGATCGATTTGAACGACCGGGCGCTGCGCGAAATATTCGTCGGGCTCGGCGGCGTCATGCACGGCATCCCCCGGAAGGACGGCTTCGACATCACGCCGGCCTCCGAGGTGATGGCGATCCTCTGCCTGGCCCTCGACTATCCCGACATGATCGAGCGGCTCACCCGCATCATCATCGGCTCGACCTACCGGGGAGAACCGGTAAGCGCCCACCAGATCAAGGCGGAGGGGGCGATGGCGGTCCTCCTGCGTGACGCGATCCACCCCAACCTGGTCCAGACGCTCGCGCATACCCCCGCGTTCGTGCACGGCGGGGCGTTCGCGAACATCGCCCACGGATGCAACAGCGCCGTGGCCACGAAACTCGCCTGCGCCCTCTCCGACATCGTGGTGACCGAGGCGGGCTTCGGCTCGGAGCTCGGCGCGGAGAAGTTCTTCAACATCAAGTGCCGGGTCGCCGGCCTCACCCCCGCCGCGGCGGGGATCGTGGCCACCGTGCGGGCGGTGGCGTACCAGGGGTGCGACTCCCTCGCGAGGGGGATGGACAACCTCCGCATACATATCGAGAACGTCCGCCGCTTCGGCATCCCGGCGGTCGTCGCCATCAACCGCTTCGAGGGGGATAGGGGACGTGATATCGCCGCGATCGTCGCCGCGTGTGAGCGGATGGGCATCGCGGCGGTGCCCTCAACCGTTCGGGACAAAGGCGCCAGGGGGGGCATCGATCTGGCGAAAGCGGTATTGCGCGCAATCGGCCGCAACCGTTCCCGATTCAAGTTTCTCTACCCGCTCCGGCAGCCCCTGAAGAAGAAGATCGAGACCATTGCAAAGGCGATGTACGGGGCCTGCTGCGTCGACTACGAGCGCTCCGCGGAGCTCGACATCGAGCTCATCGAGAAGCTCGGCTACGGCGCCCTCCCCATTTGCATGGCCAAGACACAGGCGTCCCTCTCGGACAACCCCTCCCTCCGGGGCCGTCCCCGCAACTTCAGGATCACCGTCCGCCAGGTCAAGCTCGCCGCCGGCGCCGGTTTCGTGATCGCCATCACCGGCACGATCATGACCATGCCCGGCCTGCCCAGGTTCCCCGCCGCCGAGCGGATACGGATAGACCACCAGGGGCGGCTTATCAGCTTGTCATGAGACGGGGGCGCGCGTGACCGGATTGGCCCTGGCCTTGATTGTCCCCCAACTCCTCCTGCATGCGCCCGCCCCGGAAACGCCCCCCTTCGCCCCCGGAGAGCGGCTCCACTACAAGGGATACCTGTTCGGATGGCTGCCCGTGGGAGACGCGTGGTTTGATATTGCCTCCGACACCCGCGACGGACGCCCCGCCTACCGGTTCGACGCCCGGGCGCTGGGCCGCTACCTCGTCTATACACTCGACATCCGCCTCACCTCCTTCGTCGACCGTGAAACACTCAGGAGCATGGAGTTCCGCAGGCGCGAGGTCGGGACCGAGAGGCGCGACTATTGCGTGATATTCGACCGCACCTCCATGCGCGGCACCTATCGCCGCAAGGCGGGGAGATTCACCACTATCGGGGAGATGGATGCCGCCCCGTGGCAGGACCGCTCCAGATTTTCCATCACCGCAGACGTCAATGACATCCTCTATACCCTCTACTTCGCCCGCGGCATCGGCGACACCGTCGGCACCTCCCGGCTCTACCGATTCGTCGAGAAGGATTACATCTGGAACACGGCCGTCACCATCCTGGGGGAGGAAAAGCTCGACCTGCGCGGTGTCGGCAGCTTCGACGCCCTCAAGGTGAGCATCACCCCCGACTACAGCGACCAGCCCGTGCTCGGCCGGCAGTTCGCGGGGCTCTTCGGCATCAGCGGATCGCTCGACGTGTGGGTTGAGCGGGGAACCCGCATCCCCCTCATCGTGCGGGGGCAGGTCCCGTTCACCCGCTTCTTCAGTCCGGCGGTGACGGTGGTGCTCCGGGATCGCGCACTGCCTTCCGCAGGGTCATTTAAGTGACCCTTTCATTCCCACAACCATAGCGAGGAGAGATTATGCACGCGAGCAGCGATGAGAAATTTCTGTATGAACTATTTTCGAACGGGACCGATATTCCCGGCTACTGCAGGCTAAAGCGCTGCCTCGTTGATTTCGAACAGATCAGCGCGCAGGTGCATGCAGTGCTTGATGCCGGCTGCGGCGGCGGCAGCAAAAGCGTCTACCTTGCCAGGAATCACCCCGCCCTGAAATGCCACGGTACGGATATAGACGAGAACTCGCTCAGAAATGCCGAAATGATGAAGGCGCGATACCGCCTCGAAAACGCATCCTTCTCACAGCGGGATCTGGTCCGATGCAACGACCTCGGGATTTTTGATTTTGTGATAATCTCGGATGTGCTGGAACACATAGACGACGACGCACAGGCCGCGCGCAACATTGACACGATGCTGAGCCCCGGGGGATACCTGCATCTCAATGTCCC
>JAPLCY010000150.1 GCA_026391995.1 Candidatus Auribacterota bacterium | reverse complement strand
CAACCTGCTCGCCACCACGCTCGTCGGCTACAACCTCGCGGTGGTCATCGGCTCCTGCGTGCTCAACAACATCATTTCGCACTACGCGCCGCCGAACACGGAGAACATCTTCTCGCTGCTCATCTACTGGCCGCTGGTCCTCGTCATCGGCCAGATCGTGCCGATGGCCTACGGGCGCCAGCACGCCAACCGGCTCTCCCTGGCCGTCGCCCGCCCGCTGAGGCTCGCCTACCGTCTCCTCTTCCCCCTGGCGTACATGGCCTCGCTCCTGGGAAGGGGGATCACGCGGCTCTTCACGCGAGGCCGCGTGAAGAAGAACCCCTTCGTCACGCGGGAAGAGCTCGAACTGATGCTCAAGGAAAGTCACGAGGCCGGGGCCCTTCCCAGGGAGGAGAAGGAGATGATCGAGGAGATCTTCCACTTCGGGGAGACCTCCGTGCGCTCAATAATGGTGCCGCTGATCGAGGTGACGGCGGCGGCGGACACAGCCACCGTCGCCCAGGCGAGGCGGATCATCGAGGAGAGCGGGCATTCCCGCCTGCCTCTCTACCGCCACCGTGTGGACCATATCGTCGGCACGCTCCACGCCACCGACCTGATCGGCATCCCGGACGATTCTCCGGTCGCGCCCCTCATGCATACTCCCTACTTTGTACCCCTGTCGGTCTCCATCGGGACAATCCTCGTCGAGCTCCAGCGCAACCACGCCTACATGGCGATCGTGGTGGACGAGTACGGCGGTGTGACCGGCATTCTCACCCTCGAGGATATCATCGAGGAGATCGTGGGGGACATCGACGACGAGTACGACACCGAGACCGCGCCCCCCTGGCGGAAAACCGCCGAGGGGCGCTTGGTCGAGGGCAGGATGAGGGTCCACGACTTCAACGAGGAGTTCGCCGAGCACCTCCCTGAGGAAGGGCCGCGGACGATCGCCGGTTTCATGACCGCCCTTCTCAAGAGGGTGCCGCGGGTCGACGACGAGGTGCGGTTCGAACACATGCGATTCAAGGTCATCGAGGCGACCGACCGCAGGGCGGTAAAAGTCGAGGTGACGGGATTTCGTAAAAACGGAATGTGACGTGTTCAACAAAGGGAGGTGAATGTTATGGCGATTGCAGTCAAGCTGTTGATCGGGTTCGCGATCTTCTTCACGGGGGTGGTGCTCAACGTCTCCATCATGCGCAGGACGGAGGGGAAGGCAAAGGGGATCATGCCGATGCTCTCGTTCATAATCATCTGCGCGGGGCTCGTCGTGCTGGTCTGGATGGCGAGCACCATCAGGGTCACCCTGTAGCGCCCCGGCGCGGCCACCCCCATGGCGCGCCCTGGTCCCGGATGAGGCTCCGCTTCCCGAGCGCCCGCACCAGCGCCCGGACCACCCGGCGGTCATAGCGCCGCCCCGCGAGGCTCTGCAATTCGCGGAGCGCGGCCGCCTTGCTCCGCGCCCTCTTGTAGGGCCGTTCGGCGGTCATCGCCTCGAATGCATCCGCGACCGCCAGGATGCGCGCCCCCATCGGGATCTGCTTCCCCTTGAGCCGGCGGGGGAATCCCCTGCCGTCCATCCGCTCGTGATGGTAGCGCACGAAGGGGATGATGTCCCAGATGAACTGTATCCCCTCGATGATTTTCGCGCTCGCGTCCGGGTGCCGGCGCACGATCTTCCACTCCTCCTTGGTGAGCTTCCCCGGCTTCGCGAGGATGTCGATGTCGATGCCGAGCTTGCCGATATCGTGAAGGAAGGCGGCCATCCTCAATCCCTCCACCTTGTCGCGGGAGAGGCCGAGCTCGCGCGCCATCCCCACCGCGAAGCGGGCGACCCGCTCCGAATGATCGCGCGTGACCTTGTCCTTCGTCTCGAGCGCCCCGACCAGGGCCTGAATGGTGTTCATGTAGGACCTGCGGAGGAGATCAAAGAGCCTGGCATTCTCGATGGCCACCGCCGCCTGGCCCGCGAAAACGGACACCATGCAGAGATCGCGCTCGGTAAAGGCCCCTGCGCCCTTCTTGTCCGAGAGATTGATGACCCCCACCACACACCCATGCACCTTGAGGGGCAGACTCACCAGCGGCACGCTGATGAACGAGGGGGTCTGGTAGCGGGCGCCGCTGCGCCTGGTAATCCGGCGGTCCCTGTTGATGTCGGAAATGAGGAGCGGTTTCCCCTCCCGGGCAACCCTCCCGGCAACTCCCTCGCCGAGCCTGATCCTCGTCTGCCTGACAATCGTCGGGCTCAACCCCCGCGCTGATCTGATGGTGAGCTCCTTCGTGTGCCCGTCGAGGAGCATCACCGATCCGCGCCGGGCGCCGGTGATACTGAGCGACGATTTCAAAACCTGGTCGAGCAGCGTGTCAAGGTCGACCTTTGAGACGATGAGCTTGCTCACCTCAGAGAGGGCAAGCAGCTCCTTCAGGGCGATCCCCTGTGCCGGGATCGCGGCGACGCAACCGCCCG
>JAPLCY010000197.1 GCA_026391995.1 Candidatus Auribacterota bacterium | reverse complement strand
GCTGGTCATCCAGACCACGCGGCGCAATCCCCCCTCCGCCGATATGAACTTCCTGCTCAATATGTACCGCGTGCCGATGCCGAGGAAGCCGGGCGTCTGCTGCCCGCCCCCGACCGCCTCGGCAAGCGAGGAAAACGTCATCCCGGAGGGCGTCGCGCCCCTGTACTCCCGGTTGACGATCATGAAACCGTTGGTGTCGGGCTGGATTGCGATGATGCACTCGAAGCAGCCGCAGGAGGTCATCGGATCGTCCATGATCGAATAGGCGCTGAAACTCGCGATGGAGCGGTTTGAGCGTTCCATGACGAAATCGTTGATTCCTTTCCACTTCCCCCTGGCCGCGTCAATCACAGCCCCCTTCTTCACCGGCTGGTTGGCGCCGGTGGGGCTGATCTCGTACGCGGCCTTCCCGTCGAGCCAGTTGTAGGCTCCGCAGAGCCCGAGCCGCTCGGGGGTGATGATGCACACGTGGTTCGGCGCATACGACTGGCAGAGCTGGCATGAGTAGAATGTATCCACCGCCTCGTCCACGAGGTTCTTGAGGCGCAGGTCACGCTCCCGGTACGCAGTGCGGGCGACCGGGAGCCACTCCTTCACCCCCGCCTCCTCGGTGTGGATGTCAACTTGCACCTTGTCCACGATGGAGGGAAAATCGTTGACCAGCTTCGCCCTCAGGATCTCGCCCAGGTGCCGCATCCTGAAGCCCGCCTTTTTCGCCTCCCTGCTGATCCTGAGCCACACCACGTCCCGCTGGCCGATGTGCATGACCCCCATCGCCTGGCTGAGGAAATGGTGCACGTGCCGCTCCAGGATCGCCTCGAAATCCTTCTGCATCTTGCGCCCGGCAACCTTCACGACGATCCCCAGCGGCAGCGTCCCCCCCTCCCCGATCGCGTCGATATCGGGCCCGTGGAGCGTGATCACCCCGTCCCTGACCTCCGCCGGGGTTGTCGAGTAGAGGTACTCGAGCGCGGTGCTGTACTTGCCGCCGAACTGCGCGGCCATTTCCTCTTTCCTGACGCGCTCGCCCTCGAACGCGGGACCGTAGCGGACGGGGATGGGAATCTTCGCGATCTTGATCCTGATCCCGCGCACCTCGACCGCCCGCTCGGCCATCGACGCATACGGCACATTGGCCACGATCAGGTCGCGCCTGTCGGGCCCGAACGCGAGGAGTTCGGGGATGTCCTGGTCGGAGAGTATCGGTATTCCGAAATTGAGCACGCCCGCGGCCACGGCGATCCTGACATCGTCGAGCGGCCCGAGCGCGATCACGAAGGCATGGACGCGCTCGCGATTGTAGCGCAGGACATCCTCCCCGTTGCTCCCCTCCCTCGGGGTGATGCCGCCGAACGTCATCGCCGCCCTTGCCGCGAAGCCGAGGGCGTAGACCGCGGCGGTGAGTTCGCGCCCGTACGGCACGATGAAGGTGTCCCAGTTCATCTGGACACCGGCGTCGGCGAGCTGCTCGGCGAGGCTCACGCCGCCAGTCTCTCCCGCCATGACGACGAGGATGTTCCGTTCCTGCAGGTCGCGCACGAGATTTACCGCTATCTCACCGGCCGGCGCGCCCCCGACAATCGCCGCGATCCCCGGCATGCTGCCGTCGACGAGCTTGACCCCCTGGCTCCTGAGCACCGCGTCGCTCGTGGGACCAAGCCATATCCCGGTGTGCGGCGCGCCGTGCAAATGCCTGATCGCCTCGATCGCCTCCGCCGCCATGAGTGTGGCCCGCCCGGACGCAAGGGCCGCCTCGAGCGTCGGTGTGGCTCCGGCGGGCGCGGGCAGCATGCCGCGACAGAGCTCAAGGGCCTCCCCGAGCTGGCGGAGGTTCGTCACCTTGCGGCCAAGGAGGGCGTAGATCACCGGCAGATAGTACGCGGTGTCGGGGAAGGAGACGGCATGCGCCTCTCCCTTCTCCTTCAGCGCGGCGCGGAACGCCTCGTCGGCGAGGCCGAGCACCGCGCCTGCGCCGTTCACCGCCCCCTTGAGGATAATCGAAATGTCCTTCATGCGTTTCAACCCCTGCCCTTCCCCATCCCCTCGATGAGCCTGAAGACCTGCTCGGCGAGATCTTCGCTGAGCGACCCCGTCCCGCAACTCGGGGTGACCATGCACTGCTTCCACAGCTCCCCGGAATCCAGGCCGGTTTTCCCGGCCAGCGCCGCCACGCGTTCCCCCAACTTCGCCTCGAGGCTCTCCACAGTTTCGCCCATCGCCTTGTCGGATGTCGGGACGATCCCCATGGCGATGATCCCGCCCCTGCCCAGAAACCTCTTCAGCGCATCGGGATACAGCGTCATGCCGGTGAAGTAATCATACGCGTCAAAGTTGATGAGGTCGAGCCCGGTCTTCATCAGGAGCGACCAGTCGGTATTGCCGCAGCAGTGGATGCCGGCCAGGGCCCCGGCGTCGTGGATGGCGGTAACCACCTCGCCG
>JAPLCY010000125.1 GCA_026391995.1 Candidatus Auribacterota bacterium | reverse complement strand
GTCATTCCCCGGCCTCGTAGATGTGTATCTCGTAGTGGTGACGCCGGTCAAGAAGCCGCATTTCCTCTCAATCACTGGAATGAATACATGGAAGGAAGGGATTCTGCCTTACGCAAAGGGCATCCGCCTGACGGATGATTGCATGTGCGCCGCCCTTCACAAGCACCTGATGTGCTACCACTACGGGACATACACTGTACATCTAGTCGTTATGAAGTCGGGGGAAAGTCCGTTGCGGAGCGCTCCCCTGGGATATGCGGTCACAACGGTGACTCTGAACTAGCAAGTTTACTTGCTTGGTCCACATTCACGGGGCTAACAATTAGACACCGGATATCGCGTGCGGCGTATTGTGTGGAAGAATACCCCCCTCACTCCGCAGGAATTACTCCCCTGGGCAGTATTTACAATTATCAGGAAAGGTCTATAGTGCGCGTGTACTATGCACAGACTGCGGACGCTTGTATTGGATGATCACCCGACATTCCGGAAGTCCCTTCGGAATCTGATCTCTCGCTATGATTTTATCCAGGTGACGAACGAAGCCGATTCAGCGGAAGAAGCCCTGAAGGTTGTGGAGAAGCGGCCTCCGCACCTGGCGATCGTGGATATCCACCTGAAGGGGATGAACGGTTTTGATTTCGCCCGGATCATGAAGGAGCGCTTCCCGCAGACGCAGGTCGTGTTTATCACCCTGTACGACAATTCATCAAATATGAGCGAAGCAGCGAGATTGGGGTTCCCGTACGTTCCGAAGGAATCACTTCTGGAAAAGTTACCCCTGGTTCTGGAGGAAGTCAAAAAGAAAGTGGAAGCGATCTTACGCGAGTATGACAAGTAGGGATTGAGGGAAAAACGTGTGTACTTTACTAAAGGAGGGATTGTGAAAAGTACAATATGGTCTCAAAGGTGCGCTGCAATCTTGCAGGTCCGTGTGGGTTCAAAGAAAGCGGGAGGGATACCGCCCATCCTTCTGCTGGCACTCTCAGCCCTGGCTGTGCCGCTGGTGCTGGTTCTGCCGCTTGCGCTGCCCAGCGCGCCCAATGGGGCGATCGTGCTCGAGATCGATCCTCCTCTGGAGATGAACTTCATCCCGCAAGGAGAAAATGTGCACCCGTTCACGGTGCGGCTGACGCGGGGAGGGGAACCGCTCGCGGGATATGCTGTGGGGGTGAGCAGCACCCTTGGCACCCTGAATAACAGTAGTGGCACCACCGACAGCAACGGCGAGGCCGGTTTCACCTTGACCAGCGCCGCAACCGGCACGGCGACCATAACCGCGAGCTCGACAATAGCTGCCCCGGAGCAGGCGGAAGTCACTGTCCAGGCGCAGGCTTCAGTGACGTGGGTATCGGCGAGCACGCTTATCGTTGCGCATCAATTCGAGGACAGCAACTTCAATGGCGTGCAGGAGGCGGGGGAGCCGGATCTTGGGGGCTGGGAATTTACCCTCACCGTCCCGGACGGGAGCGCCTACACCGCGGTAACCGATGACGCGGGCAACGCCTTTTTCCTTGACAAGATGACCGCAAACGGCACGTATACGGTTGCTGCAACAGCGGCGAACGATTGGGATAACTGGACGAACAGCACACCCCTCAGTAGGACTAACACGCGCACAGATGATCGCCCGTTGGATGAATGGATCGCTCATTTCGGCAGTGCACGGTATTCGCTCATCGAGGGTGTGAAGTTTCAGGACCTGAACGGGAACGGGATATGGGACCAGGGCGAACCGACGCAGTCAGGCGGCGAGATAGGGCTCTATGATTTGCAGAGCGGCAAGTGGACCCAGCTCGATCAGGGGACCGCTGGTTCCGACGGGCATGTGGCCTTCACAGGCCTCGACCCCGGCAGCTACAAGGTGGTCGAACAGCCTGGCACTGGAGGAGAGGCGCAGACGGTGGATTTGTCCTCTCAGGACCATGTCATGGTGGATCTTGCACTGTTGGCACAGACCCCCACACTCACGCCCACCCCCACACGCACGCCCACGCCGTGCGCCCTCGGCACCCCACATTTAGAGACGGGCAAGTCGGCAGCGGCGGGCGTTGACTGCGAGACGACGTTGGTGACGCTCAATGTCCTGGGCAAAGGCTGTCCCGTGCGTAGGCCGATTGATGTGATGCTGGTGCTCGACCGCTCCGGAAGCATGGCCGGCACGCCGCTCACCAATCTAAAGACGGCCGCGACAACCTTCGTGGACAAGCTCGACCCCGCGTTTGACAAGGTCGGCCTTGTTTCCTACTCCACCACGGCCACACTGAACGATCAACTCACCTCGACCGGTTTTGCCACTGTCAAAAGTCATATTAACGGTCTGACGTCCACTGACTATACCAACCTCGGCCAGGCGGTGAACTACGCCCAGGCGGAGCTGGTGACCACCCGCCACCGGCCCGAAGCGGTGCCGGTGATGATTGTCTTCACCGATGGAATAGCCAACCGCGATACTGCTAACGAAACGTGCACTACCGAGCCCACGACGCCCACCGCGTGCACTAATGACGCCATCGCGCAGGCGAACGCGGCCAAGCTGGCAGGGACGACTGTATACACCATCGGGCTGACGAGCGGCATAACCAAACCCTCCGATATTTATACGCTGGCGATTACCGTATTGACCACAATGGCCTCCAGTGCCGACAAGTTCTACGAAGCGCCAACCTCGGCTGACCTGCAGGCGATTTTTGACGAGATTGCGGGCAATGTCACCAATATCGCGGGCAGCAATGCGGTGATTACCGACATCCTCCCGGACTGCATCCACTATGTGCCCGGCTCGGCCAACACTACGCCCACCACCATTTCCCCAGACGGCCAGACACTCACCTGGAATCTGAACGCGGTGAGCCTCAACCAGACGGTGACGATTACCTTTCTCGTGAGGATAGATCTGCCCAACTGCAATGAGGATCCTCCGCTGGTGGACGTCTACGATGATTCAAGAGTGAACTACCTGGATCATAACAATAATCCCCAGTTTTGGGTCTTCCCCGAGACCCACGCATCTCTAAACCGATGCCCCACAAAGACACCGACGCCTACTATCACGCCGACGCCGACCAAGACTCCTACGATCACACCGACCCCAACTAAGACTCCGACGATAACGCCGACACCGACTAACACGCCG
>JAPLCY010000136.1 GCA_026391995.1 Candidatus Auribacterota bacterium | reverse complement strand
ACCCCGCGGTCGCGTTGCCGGCCCGTCTCGGGGATGAAATCTACACCTGCACCCGCTGCATCATCTGTCCGAAGGCAAGGGCTGCGGCGGCGAGCGTCACGAATGTCGCGGCGAGGGCGGATCTCTTCATGTTGGCCTCCCTGTGGTGGATGGCGTCATTTTTACCACACTATTGTAGCAGAAATAATGAACAGGTGAAACGGATCCCTTTCCATAGTATTATGAATACAGTGGGACGCAATGCCCGGGCACGGCGGGGAAGGAGAGTGCAATGGCCACGTATATCATCCTCGTCAAAGCTTTTCAAGAAATTCGGGGCCATCATCAAGGCGCTCTATGGCGAAACCCTCCGCGCCTTCACAGAGGATGAGTGGCGAAAAATGGTTGCCGCATAGGGGAATACGACATGAAGACGAGAGGCTTCATTCCGGTTGTGCTTTGCCTCACGGTGGTCGCGGTCGTGGGGATGCTGTGGGTTAACGACCGCATCGCCATCAGGGAGCTGCGCATCGCATTGGGCCCCCGGATAGGATACGGGTACAGTTGGGGGGATGCGTATGCCCAGATTATCAGCGTGATATATCCGCGCCTCCGGCTGGTTCCCGTGGAAACGAGGGGGATGCAGGAGAACCTGGAGGAGATCAAAGCGGGGAGGGTCCAGCTGGCCATCGCGCCGCTTGACAGGGCGGTGGGTGGCGATGTGCGGATCATGGCGCTCCTCTATCCGCAGCCGTTCCACCTCGTGGTACGCGCGGAATCCGGCATAAAGGGAGTGAAGGACCTGAAGGGTAAATGCGTGGTGGTCCCGCCGAGGGAGACCGAGTCCTACCGAGATTTCCTGGTGCTAATGAGGCATTACGGGTTGACCGGGGGGGATGTGACGTTAAGGGAAATCAAATTGTTGAGGTGGAAGGCCGCCATGGTGAAGGAGCTCGCCGGGGTGCGGGTGGATGCGGTGTTCGCCGTGCCGGATCGCGATCTGGACACGGTGGCCGTCCAGATGGCGCTCCTGGTCCGTTCCGACGTTGATGCGCGGGTCGTGAACGACATGACGCGGCTGCTTTTCGAGTATCAGAACGAGCTCATCGCCCGGACGCCGCTGGCGGTATCCCTCAGCTCGCCGGACAAGGTCCGGGTGATCGGTGCCCCCGCCGTGCACAGGGGCGCGCTTGCCTACTACAATCGCGAGAAGCCGGACATCATCAAGCGATACTACAATGAAATCTGCGTCTTCTTCACGCTTGGCCCGATGCTCCTCTCGGTGTTCCTCGCGGTGCACGCGCGGATACAGGCACGGCGGCTGAAGCGCATCGATGAATACATCCGGCAAATCTCGGAGCTGTTCATGCAGATCGAGGCGGCGAAGGATCTCCAGGGGCTGATCGACCTGGAGCGCGCCCTTCTCAAGCTGTTCGCCCGGTCGCTGAAGGACCTCGACGGGGGGAGGATCAGCGCGGGCGATATCCAATCACTCTCCATGATCTGGGACAAGGCGGTCGATGCCGTACACCACCGCCAATTGGCCTGGGTGAAGAAGGGATGAGGCATCGGCACCGGTTGCATGACACCGCACATGACACTGAACATAGTGACGGCGCGCAAACCCCTGTGACATATTCGCAGGGATGTGCGGAGTGCTTGATGAGAAACTGCAACCGGAGGAATCGGATGAGGATGGCTGTCTGCCCGGGAATCATCGCCGCGTGTCTTGCCCTCGTGTGCGGCTGCCGGTCGTTGGGGCCCTCCGCCCTGAGGACGACCTACCCGCAATACAACGAGACGCTGGCTCGGAACCTGAACCAGGAGTTCCTGCTCAACCTGGTGCGCCTGAAGTACCGGGACACGCCGTTTTTCCTGGACGTCAGCAATATCACCTCTTCCGAAACAATGATGGGGAAGGCTACCGTCTCGGCGGATTTCAATTTCAACCCGTTCGCCAACACCATCGTGAAGCCGGGGATAGAGGGGACATACTCGCAGACGCCGACGCTTTCCTTTGTGCCTGTCCAGGGCGAGGATTTTCTGAAGAAATTGATGTCGCCGATACCGGTGGGCACCGTGGTGCTCCTGGCGCAGTCCGGTGTCAGCATCCCGCGTGTATTTTCGCTCTGTATCGAGCGGATCAATGACCTTGATAACGCCGCGCGGGCCTCCTCGCTTATCCCCGAGTGGGTGCCGCACCCGGACAGGTTCAACAGGCTTGTGGACCTCCTCGGGCAGCTGCAGCGTGAGGACCTCGTCCAGTTTGGGCGAAAGGAGGCTGGCAAGAACAATGAATACCTGCTCCGTATAAAATCCGGCAAAAAGTATGCGGACCAGGTCCGCGAGGTGAAGGAGCTCCTCGGCATGCCGCAGGACAGGGACACCTTCATTCTGGCTCCCGACATCCTTGATGGCGGGGAAGACAGGCTTGCCGTGCGGACGCGGACGGTGCTCAGCGTCCTGGCCTTCCTCTCGCACAGTGTCGAGGCCCCGCCGGAGGATATCAAGGCCGGGCGGGTGGTTGTTGTGCGCAACCCCGACGGCAGCGAGTATGACTGGAACAAGCTCACGGGGAGGCTGATCCATGTCTACTGCTCGAAGAAGAGGCCGGAGAATGAGTATGTCTCGGTCCAGTACAGGGGCTCCTGGTTCTATTTGAAAGACGACGACCAGAACTCGAAGGCCACCTTCTTCGCCCTCTGCATGCTTTTCAGGCTCCAGGCGGCCCAGCTTGCCCCGTCTATGCCGGTGCTCACGATTCCCGTGATCCGCTAAGCGTTTCCCCATTCGATTTAAAGGCGGGACCGGGGTCTAATTGGATTCTGTCGAACTACTCTGCGGCATCGCAGTCAGTGGCTCGTGTGCTGCAACAGGAGTAGCGCAACTAGCGCAAAGCGGCGAGGTTGCGCAGCAGAACCGGAGCCAGGAACTTACCTTATGGGCAATGCAGTATCCGCACGGGGGCTGCTGAAGAAGTTCGGGGACGCCGTGGCGGTGGACGGCATCGACTTCGATGTCCGGGAGGGCGAGTGCTTCGGCATCATCGGCCCGAACGGCGCCGGCAAAACCACCACGATGAAGATGATTTACTGCGCGACCCCCCGCACCTCCGGCGAGCTCAGCGTCCTCGGGCGCGACCCGGGCGATTGCCCCGAGGAAATAAAAAAAGATCTCGGCGTCATTCCCCAGGAGAACACCCTCGACACGGATTTCGACGTCATCACCAATCTCCTCATTCATGCCCGCTATTTCGGCATTCCCCGCGACAGGGCACGGGCCTGCGCCGGCGAACTGCTTGAGTTCATCCAGCTTTCCGAGAGGGAGAAATCCCCTGTCGATGATCTCTCCTCGGGGATGCGGAGGAGGCTCCTCATCGCGCGGGGCCTTATGAACGATCCGCGCCTTCTCATCCTCGATGAGCCGACGGTGGGCCTCGACCCCCAGGCGCGCCACCTTATCTGGGACAAGCTCAGAATGCTGAGAAAGGCATCCGTCACCCTCCTCCTCACCACGCACTACATGGAGGAGGCCGCGGAACTCTGCGATCGCGTGGCGGTGATGGACCGGGGAAGGATACTCGCCATCGGGCCGCCGGGCGAGCTGATCCGCACCCACATCGGCGAGGAGGTGCTCGAACTGGTGCTCTCGTCGGAGGATCAGGAGAGGATCCCCGGGGACGTCCAGCACCATCCGGCGCGGATGGAGATCACCAGCCAAAAGTGTCTGCTCTATTGCGAGGACTGCCGCTCGCTTGTCACCCATCTCACCGAGCGGGGGTACAGGAACATCCATCGCCGTCCCGCGACGCTCGAGGACGTGTTCCTCACGCTGACGGGGAGGGATCTTGTCGAGTAGGCGGCGTATGTGCGCTCCCCGGCATCAGTGAACAGGGGTATGCGTTTTGCCGTGGCCCGTTATGGACAATGTGTGTAGAGGTGCGCCGTATGAGTGCGCAAGGGCGCGCCTGTCACGGGGTATGACTCTATGATCAGATTATCATGGCGTTTCTTGAGGGTGTGGTTGAGGGATTTTGACTCCTTCAGGAAATACATCGTCGTCAATTTGCTCGGAAACTTGGGAGACCCGGTGCTCTACCTGCTTGCCATGGGCATCGGGTTGGGGCGCTTCCTGGGGGAGATGCAGGGGCTCTCCTACATACAGTTCCTGGCGCCGGGCATCATCGCCTCGGCGGGGATGTTCGCCGCCTCATACGAGTGCACCTACATGACATTCCTGAAGATGTTTCACCTGAAGACGTACGACGCCATCATCGTCACCCCGGTGAATATCGAGGACGTGGTGGCGGGCGATATTGCGTGGGGAGCGAGCAAGGCGCTTTTCAGCGGCGCCCTCATGTTCGCTGCTGTCACCGCGTTCGGTCTCGTCCATTCCTGGTGGGCGCTGCTCATATTGCCGATTGTCCTCCTCGTGGGGTTCCACTTCGCGAGCCTGGGGATGCTGGTGACCACGATGAGCAGAAGCTTCGACTATTTCAGCTATTACTTCGAACTTGTGATAACGCCCATTTTTTTCTTCTCCGGCATATTCTTCCCGCTCGACGATTTCCCCCTGTGGGTGCGGGGCATCGCGAATTGCTCCCCGCTCACGCATGCCGTAACGCTGTGTCGCGCACTCATCCTCGGGCGCAAGCCGCCGCACACATGGCTCAGCGTCGCGATCATAGCCCTCCCATCCATCGTGCTTTTCTACACGAGCATATACCGGATGAAAAAGCGCCTGATCAAGTAGCATGGGGAGTTGCCGGGCATCGCCGCTCTGCGATCTCAGGGGCGGGAAGCCGCACGGATAGTATGCACGCCCATCATCCGCCGGGGCCGCGTGGAGGATCCGGGGCCAGGACAATGACCCGGCCCGATGCACGGGTTACCGCACGAGTTGGTTGCTGATCGATCTCAATTGCCTGGGCGAAATCCGGTTGAAGATTGTCTGGTTCCTGGGGATATACCCCATCACCTTGCCATTTTTCATTATCACGGGG
>JAPLCY010000140.1 GCA_026391995.1 Candidatus Auribacterota bacterium | reverse complement strand
CGTCGGCGACCCGCGATTGAGGTCTGCGCTCCTATCTTCGCTTAAAGGCGGAAACAGCCGCGTGAAATGCCTGCACGTGGATGGAGTATCGATATTTTCACAGCCCGGCCGTTTCCTGAGTATCTGCGAACGCATGCGTGTCCGGGGCGACGCCCTGTTCGCCCTCACCGCTTTTAACGAGGATCTCTCGACCCTTACCGGCGCGGCCGCGGGGAGTATTCCGTCAGATATGTCGGATCGTGTGTTCATCCGGCATTGGAACCGGCTATGGGCCATTCCTGAAGACCGGGCGCGGTCCGCGGGATGATCAGGCTGTTTCCCCGATACGACGACGGGCATATCCCGTGGTATCCCTTGCGCCGCTGCGGGCAGGATATCAACCATTTCCGCCAGGATAGCAGACTGACATGTTAAAACTGCTGTTGATGACAGGTGCGTCACTGCTGCTTGCGTCGCCCCTCTCCGCGGCCTCTGTCCGCGAGGAACGCCTCGATAACGGGTTGCGGGTGCTGCTCAAGCGGGTGGAGGGACTTCCCCTGGTGTCCGTGTGGAGCTGGATCCACGCCGGCTCCGCCAACGAGGGGCCGGGCATCACGGGAGCCGCCCACTGGTGCGAGCATATGAACTTCAAGGGCACCGAGCGTTACTCCCGCGAGGACTTGAAGAACCTGCTGGAGAGGCGCGGCGGCGTCTGGAACGGATATACATGGCTGGACCAGACGGCCTATTATGAAACGCTCCCCCGGGCCGCCCTCGATCTCGCCGTGGATATAGAGGCCCAGCGAATGAGTGCCGGCCTCTTCGCGCCG
Source organism: Candidatus Auribacterota bacterium (assembly GCA_026391995.1). Taxonomy (GTDB): domain Bacteria; phylum Auribacterota; class Tritonobacteria; order UBA1439; family UBA1439; genus JAPLCW01. Next base: position 2,132 of record JAPLCY010000140.1, on the reverse strand, counting down.
GAAGCGGTAACCTCCGAGCGGACCGTCATACTCTCCGAGCTCCAGATGGGGGAGAACGATCCCGAGAACCTCCTGGATATCGAGTCCAACGCCGTCGCCTTCGAGGCCCACCCGTACCGCTGGCCGACGATCGGCTGGCAGAGCGATATCGAATCGATGACGCGGGACCAGCTCCGCGCCTTTTACCGGCGTCACTACTGTCCCCGGAACGCCACGCTGGTCATCGCGGGGGATATCGACGAGGACGCGGCGCTTGCCGTGGTCCGCGATAAATTCGGGAAGATTCCGCCCGGCGAATTAATCCCCTTGATCACCACGAAAGAACCCGAACAGCGGGGGGAGAAGCGGGTCACGGTGCGGCGCGGCGGGGCGACCGCCTACATCGAGCTCCTGTATCACACGCCCACGGTTGACAGCGGCGACTTCTATCCCCTGCTCGCGCTCGACGCGCTGCTTGGCGGCGCGGAGAGCGTGAATCTCTCCGGCGTGGAATGGCGCGGACAGGCCTCCAAGAGCTCCCGTCTCTACCGCGGACTGGTGGATGCGGGGATCGCGGCGAAGGCCGGCGCGCTCTATCTGCCCACGAAATATCCGTGCCTCTTCTGCGTCTACGCGACAGCGCCGGAGGGGGTCGACTGCGCACGGCTCGAGGGTGCGGTCGTCGGCATCCTCGACGAGGCGCGCCGCGGCGCGGTCAGCGACGAAGAATTCCAGAGGGTGTGCAACCAGATACGCGCCCGTTTTGTCTACGACACGGAGGGGATCACCGGCCAGGCCCAGATCCTTGGTTTTTTCGATACCGTGGGCGGCTACCGGCTGGCGGGCGGCGTGCGGGAGGGCGTCGCGAAACTGAGGAAAGAGGATCTCGGCAGGGTCGCGAAGAAGTATCTCTCCGAAAACAACCGCACGGTGGGATGGTATCTGCCGCAGGATAGGATGGCGAATGACCGCGGCGCCAATGCCGCTCCCGCGGGGCTGGGTCTCGCGCGCTACACGGAGCAGGCCGGTGGAGACGCTCCCCGCGCACGAAGGGGGTGGAAGGGGTGGCTGCCGTGGCAGGGACGGCCGCTGCCTGTGAAATCAACTACCGGAGCTCCCGCAAAGGCGGTGCCGCGCGAAGAGGCCCCCGCGTCGTCCAGTCGGGGAGTGGCGCTGCGCGCGACGCGCACCGTTCTCAAGAACGGGATCACGCTCATCGTCCGCGAGAACCATACCTCCCCCTCCGCCGTCGTGCGTATCGATATCGGCGCAGGCAGCGCGTACGATCCGCCCGGGGTGCGCGGACTGGCGAACTTCACGGCGCGCATGCTTGATCGCGGGAGCCGCAGCATGAGCGGTCCGCTTATCGCAGAGGCGCTCGACGGGTCGGGGACGGAGCTCCAGATCTCCTGCGGGCGCGACCGCGCGGTGGTGGCAGCGCAACTGCTCAAAGAAAAGCTGCCGATGGTTGTCGAACTCCTCGCGCAGATCGTCGCGGAGCCGGTGTTCCCCGAGGCCGAAATCGAAAAGCTTAAGGCCCAGATCGTCACCTCTCTCCAGGAGGCCGCTCACGACACGCAGCAGGTCGCGGAGGACCGGGCGTACGAGTGCGTCTACCCGCAGGGACACCCGTACCGGCACAAGGTTGCGGGCGAGATCGCGAGCGTGAGGTCTGCGCGGCGCCGGGACATGCTCGATTTTTACCGTGCCCGGTACGGGCCGCGCGCGGTGACGATCGTGTGCGCGGGCGATTTCTCGGCGGAGGAGGTGCGCGCAATTGTTGAGAAGTACTTCGGCGGATGGGAACATGCGGTGGCGACGGATGCGCCGCCGGTCCTCACCCCGCCGTTGCCGCCGCAGACAGCGCGGGTGAATGCCCCGGTTCCCGACAAGACCCAGGTCGACATCGTGGCCGCGCAGCGGGGCGTCGCGCGCGACAACCCCGACTACTACGCCCTGCAGGTGATGAACAGCATCCTCGGCCAGTTCGGCATGGGGGGGAGGCTTGGCCGCGCCATCAGGGAGGAGCGGGGGCTCGCCTACTACGCCTTCAGCTCGATTGTCCCCTACCGCCACGTGGGGCCGATCATCCTGCGGGCGGGCGTGAATCCAAAAAATCTGGATAAGGCGATCGAGGAGATGCATGGGGCGCT
>JAPLCY010000292.1 GCA_026391995.1 Candidatus Auribacterota bacterium | reverse complement strand
AGTTAGCGCCGAGGGCGGGACTGTCACCCCGTGGGGGGAAGCAAATCCTTCCCCCCGCACACCCCCTGATTGCTGCATCGGGGCTTTATTGAATTTCCGATGCAGCAAGTTAATGCAGCTATTCGAAGAGGTCAGTAAGCTACCGGAAACTTATGCGCGATCCATTCCGTATTCTGGCTCCTGGCTTCTGACTGCCTGAGTAGTTACCATACAACTAATATATACATCTCGCTGTACAAGAATATATTACAATAGCGCAAAATATCAGGAGGACTTCTTCGCCCCTCCTCCACCCGCCCCTTCTTTCAACTGATCAATCGCGCGCTTCCCGAGCGCTGAGTCCATGCCATAAAGTTTTGCCGCGCGTTCGAGATGATATTGCGCGAGGATGTAGCGCCCCTCTTTCTTGTAATTGACACCAAGGCTGTAGTGCGCTTCCGCGTTCTCGGGGTCCGTTTTCAATATTTCCTTGTACTCGCGTATGGCATCATTATTGCGCCCCATCAACCCATACAGGAAGGCCAGGTTAAGCCTGGCGCCGAGATATTCGGGCTTCGCCGCGAGCGCCCGGCGATAGGATTCCTGTGCCTCGGGAAAACGACTGATCCGTGTCATGATGAGGCCGCGGTAGTTGTGCGCGTACGGATTCTCCGGATCCAAGGCGAGCGCCGAGTCACACTCCTTGTGGGCCTTGAGATAATCCTCCTCGTTGATATACACCCACGCGAGACTCGTGTGGAGTGTTGCGTCGCCGGGAACCTTCTCAATCCCCTCTCGGTAGACCTCCGCCGCCCTGATCAGGTTGGCTTTCTTCTCGTAGTACTGGCCTAGCGCGAGATAGGCGGCCACGCAGTGCGGGTCCTCATCCGCAATGGCTCGATAATACTGGAGCGCAGCCTTGCCATCGCCGAGCCTTTCGCTCAGGGCACCCGCCTTCATGCGCGCCTCGATGTCGTGCGGCGTGGCCTTGATAATCTCCTGCAACTGCTTCAGGGCGTTCCGTGAATCGCCCTTGCGCAGATAGGTCTCCCCGCGCACCCGTAGCGTCTCGAGGTTTTTGGGGTCCATCCTCAACGCCTTTTCCGTGTTGACGAGCGCCCCGTCATAGTTCCCCTCTTTGAGGCAGCGTGCGGCGAGACCCCTGTATGCCACATCGAGATTCGCCTTCAGATCCCGCCCCGGGTCGAGCTTCTTCGCGGCTTCATAGTGCTCAACCGCCCCGCGGCTGTTCCCCTTTCCCATGAGGTCATCCGCCAATCCGCAGTGCGCGGCGACAAGGCTTTCCTTGAGATCGATATTTTCGTCGAGTGAAACGGCCTTTTCAAACATGCCGAGCGCGCGGTCGTACTGCTTGCCCTCCATGAACGACCGCCCCATGCGGACGTAGAAGTCAGGATGGCGCTCGACCTCCTCCCCCGCGGAGACGATCCCCCCGCACACGATAAGCGCCGTTCCCGCCATGCCGACCCATGCCGCGAATCTTTTCATATCACCTTTCCGCCCCGCGCGCACTGCTTCAGATAATCCGCCGCAGATGAATTCGCCGGGTCAAGCTGCAATACCTTCTCAAACTCGATAGCCGCGCCCCGGTACTCCCCCCTGCCGAGAAGCCCGCGGCCAACCGCCATCAGTTCGAGGACGGTGCGCGTCCTCTCCTCAACTGAGGGCGACGACGGAATCCCGGAGGAGCAGAGAGGCACTGCCGAGATCATCAAGAGACAGAGCAGTTGTCCTGCCACGCGTTTCACTGCATTCATGCCGCGGCAACCCCTTCAGCTCACCGTACCTTCAATACGTGTTTCATACCGGCGCACTCCACCTGAACCTCGTCGAGTGAAATGGCGATCACCCTTGCCCCGCCCGATTCCTGCCCCACCGTCAACGGCTGCCCGTTGATCAGCGCGACAGGCGCTGCGGGATCCCATATAACACCCGAGAGATGTAAATCAGGAATCGCTGCATCCGAACCCCTCAATGCGCGGCCACTCCCCCGCACGGCACCGGCGTGCGCAGCGGGCGCCCCGGGAACCGCGGGGCCCTGACCTGCAGTGGAGGGGGCGCGGCGGCCGCGCGCACAGATGACACCCGCGGCAATCACAATGAGAATACCGAGCCCCGCCACGTAGAGGGGAGCCCGCCTCCGCACCCGCTCCCGGGGGACAGGATCGCTCAAGATCTTCCCCTCAAGCGTGTGCGCCGTCCGCACCTCTTCGGCCTTCTGGAGCGCCTTGAGAATCGTACTCATTCCCCGGCCCCCGTCGCATTCAGCCGCGGCACCGATCCTGCCGCCTCCCCGCTCATCAGGAGGATCCACTCACTGACGCCCGTAACGCCATCCACCGGCAATCCATACCGCTCCTGGAATCGCCGCACCTGCGCCGAGGTCGCCGGGCCGTAGACCCCCCGCTCATCGTCCGCCGGCAATCCCACGCGATCCAGGTAGCCCTGCAGCCTGGCCACCGCACCACCTCTCATGCCGGGGGACAACACGCCGGGGATGGGAACAGACGCCGGATAAAAAAAGGTCGCCCTGTCACGCAGTCCGGCATCAATTTTCGATGCGGGTACGCTCACCTCCCGCCCGTCGGGAACCAGGAGCGCCGCTGTTTCGCCACGCAATCCCCGCAGTACCACGGGATCGGCACCTGTCTCAGCAACCCCTTCCATCCTGAGGATGCACGGCACGTTCACCGCCCGCAGGTAGCGCACGTCAGCCCAGCAACCAATCGCATTTAATCCGTACCGGCCCGCGAGAATGGCGGGATCGGTCGAGGGCGTGCCCGGTCCGGTTTCTTGAACCCCCCAGAGCGACGCGAGCAACTTCGACACCCTTGCCTCCGGAGAGATCTCTTCGGGGACTTTCGGGGCGGGAACGGGAGCGGCCGGCGGAGTCGGCACAATCCGCGCCGCCATGTGATCGCTCCCCTGCGCCGCCGGCCGGGGGGCCGGCAATACGACATAGGTGCGCACGGCATAGCGCACAACGCCGAACATAATCAACGCCACTGCGCCTGCGGCCACACCCGCCCTCGCGACAGCCTGCCACCAGTCGGCCCTTGTGGCTCTCCCCCGCGCGGCCCGCGGGTGTTTCTGAAGCTCCTCGATGGCGAGCCGCACCACGCGATCGCCTATCTTCTTCCTGCCCCGCACATACCCCACGAGGAGCGCGCGATCGCAGAGGATATTGATCTTCCTCGGGATCCCCTCCGAGTAGAGGTAGATCCGCCGCAGGGCCGCCCGGGTGAAGTGGATGGGAGGGATTTTACCGTCACCGTTACCGTTGGTCCCGGCGGCGACATGGAGCCGGTGCGCGATATAGTGCGCCATCTCCCGGTATTTCAGCGGCTGGAGATGGTAGGAAACGCTGATCCGCTGCGCGAGCTGCCTGAGTTCCGGCTGTTCAAGCTTCTCGCTGAGCTCCGGCTGGCCGACCTTGATCAGCGCCCGGCAGAGCGTCGTCTTCCCCGTCCCGACCTCCCCGCTCACCAGCATGAATCCCTTCCGGCCGCGGATCCCGTAGAGCAGGTGGCCGAGGGCGTCGCGGTGCTGATTGCTCAGATAGAGGAAGTGGGAGTCGGGCGTAAGATTGAACGGCTGCTCCTTTAGTCCGTAGTAATTAATATACATACCCACCGCGAATTGACATGCCCACCCCGTGGAATAAAGTGTTCGCGCTCACCGCACACCCTCATGAGCCGTCGCATCAACCGTTCCCTCAACCGTTGCGTCATTGGTTGCATCAGGCGCGGGGGGCGGCGCGGCGGCGGCCTGCTCGAGATCCAGAAGCTCCTTCACCTGCTTCTGCACCTCCCTCGCCTGGCTGAGCTGGAGCTTCGGGTCCTCGATGAGAAACGTCTCTCCCGTGTCCGCGAGCTCATAGACAACCATAATTGTGCCGGTGCCCGCCTCGGTGACGCGATCGCGGGGGATGAGTCGTTTTTTGCGTTCCATCATGAGGGCGAGGATAAAACGGAAATTGACCTGGGCCGGCTCCCTGGCGTCCATGTACTTTCTCAACAAACGCTCCGCCATGCTCCTGGCGATCGGCTCCTCCTTCTTCATGACCGGCTCCGCTTTGAAGCGGCCGAGCCAGTGCGAGATCGCGCTCGACCGCTTGCTCTGGGCCGCCCCGTCCCAGCACGCGGTGCAGTAATCCTCCCTGGCCAGGCCCTCATCCCCCGCGAAGAGCATCGAGCCGTACGTCTCGCCGTCGGTAAACTGGCGCTCGCACCCCACGCAATACCTCGCGCGCTTGATGCTTGTCCATTCGGCTGAATCCCTTAACATGAAATTTCCTCAGTACATTGGTCAGTTTTGCGGGGTTATCATACCCTTCATAATCCAGTACAACCGTTCACGCACGCGCCCGCCCGGAGCAGCTTTATATTATAGCGCACATCGGCGAATCTATGGAGCGCTAATCTCATCGACGAGTACCGGATTATGCAGACAAAAGTGTGGCATTCCCCTCGAAACCGACCCATTCCCGTGATGAAGCTCTGGGGACGCTCTTTAATCACCCTTATCTCCAATTAGTTATGACTAGATAATTCATTGCCACAATATTTGATTTAAAAACCAGTCCCGCACAAGTCACAAAGGAATGTTATTTTAACCCAACTACCTAATTAGCAGTATGTTGCAAAGAGTGTCCCCAGGGGGATGGGACAGCATGGAAAATAGCAGAGGTGTTTTGCAGCATGCGGCTCGATCAGATACGTCAACTGAGGGAGTGATTCTTCAGGGGATCAGGCTTCCCCTTTTTTATCGGCGGGCGCATTCTTGTCAGCAGCCGCCTCAGCGGCGCCTTCCTCTTTCTTCGCGTCCTTCGAGGACTCGTCCACGTAGTTGAGCTGGAGGATGCTCAGATAGCTTGCGAGGAGCTTTGCCTCCTCTCCAGAGAGATTGCCGCGCGTCTTCCGCTGCAGCGTCTCAAGGAGATTGATATGGGCCTGCGCGGCCCCGAGGTCTTTCTCCACCTTGCCGGAGAGGGGATTCGCGACCTTCCCCAGAGCTATCCATGCCGAGCTGTGGAGGCTTACCATCAGCGACAGGAACCGCGTGTCGTGAATTGTATCATTCGGTAATCCCATATAACCTCCCTACCATTATACTATTCCGTCGAACGCCTCTTTGAAGTCATACCCGCCCCGGAAATCATCCCGGCTGTCGTTGCCGCTCTTGGACAGCAGCTCGGCATCGACGAGGTTGAACACGATCTCCCCCACATCCTCGCAACGGGTGATTCCCCAATGCGCGAGGACGGTCCCCGCCATTGGGCCGTAGCGTTCAATGGCATACCGCCGCAGGCCATCGAGCAGCTCGGGCCCGCTCACATGCCTCTTCTTGCCAACGATGCGGTAGGTGTGTTCCAGGGATTCCAGGACAAAGCCGTACGCGTCGATGTGGTACCGCGCAGCCTGCGCGATGACCCCACGGATGACCTCTTCCACGGTTGTGTGTTTCTTCATCACGGCCCCGTCATTGCATGCGAGGGATGACAGCGTCGTGCGCTATCCGGTAGCGCGTCTTGTCATTCGGCGAGAGCGAATCCAGATTCGCCTTCTTGAGGTCACTGTAGGTCGCGCTCGCGTAAAGGACGAGCTCGGCGACCGCCTCAATAATCTCACCTGCCATGCTCCGCGCGCGCTCTTCAAACTGAGCGATCTTCGCCTCCCCCCCGCGCAGGAATTGCTTGAGGAAGCCCTTATCCTCCTTGAGGAGGGCCTCGTGCTGCACCATCACCTGCGCCGCCCGGGCGGCATCACAGATGAGGTGGAGATACTTCAGGAACATCTTCTCGGCCCGCCATCCCCGCGTTCCGCGCAGCGCGCAGGTGGCTTCGTAACTGGCCTCTTCCAGATGCGCAAGCATCCGCGCGACGCGATCGCGGCGCTTGGCAAGCGACGCATCCCCAAACCGCCCTTCGAGCAGTTCAAGGCTGCAGCGATAGTGGGCATCACGGCGCGCGACATGCACCGCGCGGTTCATCAATATATCAACCATAGGATATTTCCAAAGGCAAAATAAATAGTAACTACTCAGGTGGTCAGAAGCCAGGAGCCAGAATACGGAATGGATCGCGCATAAGCTTCCGGTAGCTTACTGACCCCTTCGAATAACTGCATTAACTCGGAAACATCGCCGTATCCCAAGTCCTCAAATGTCGCCGCCGGCGTCCTCATTCTAACTCCTGGCGCCTGACTCCTGAATTCCGGCTCCTGAGCAGTTACCTTTCCCTTTTGCATTGTGCAGCTCATATTTTTAACCTTACACTTTGCACTTTTCATTTTGTGTATGATGTTTCCCCGCGCATTCCCCGCCCTCTCCCCGTAAGATCTCCAGGGCGTGTGGTATCGCGGGCCACACCGCGGAGACGCACTCCGCCGCGCCCTTCGGGCTTCCGGGGAGGGTGATTATCAGGGAAGCCCGACGCGTAC
>JAPLCY010000080.1 GCA_026391995.1 Candidatus Auribacterota bacterium | reverse complement strand
ATTCCCAATCCTCCAGCCGCTCTGGACGAACCTCTACGGCGGGGGCTCGGTGCTTGGGCTCCTGCTCCTCTCCTGTTTCTGCGCGGGGGAGTGCATGAATACGCTCTTCAGGCGCGAGGCTTCATGTATGACGCCGCTATGGACGGGCGGCCTGATCGCCTCTTCCCTCGCCGCCTTTGCTCTGGCGTTCATCAACCCTAACACCTATCGCGCCGTCTTTTATTTCATGATGAGCCGCGACCCGATATTCAGGCACATTATCGAATGGCGGTATTTCGCGCGTGAGGACCTGCTGAGCCTCCACGGCGTCCTCCTCGTCCTCGGGGCGGCGCTCCTCCTGCGCTTCTGGCGCGACACCGATTGGACCGAGCTCATGCTCTTCTCGGTCTTCGGCTATCTCTCAATCGACGCGCCGCGCAGCCTGCCGTTCTTTGCCATGGCGACCGTGCCGCTCGTCGCCTCGCGGCTCACGCGGATTCTCGACGACGCCGATGGACGGCCGCGCGTGCCTGTCTGGCTCTACCCCGCCGGCGCCTTTGCCCTGTGCATGCTCACCATCTGGTACCTTGCGAAGGATGCGGGCAAGTTCCAGAGCGATTACAGCTTCGGGCTCGGCGTGAATATGAAGCTCGTCCCGGTGCGGGCGGTGGATTTCGTTGAAGAGAACGGGGTGAGGGGGCCGATCTTCAACTCGTACGGTATCGGCGGCTACCTCATATGGAGGCTCTACCCGCGCGAACGGGTCTTCCTCGACGGCAGGGTGGAGATGTACGGGACGGAATTCTTGAAAGGGTATATGCTCTACTGGCAACCCGAGGTGTGGGAGGAGTATGTCCGCCGCTACGGCATCACCGTGGCCATCATAGACCGGGAACCGAACTATACCACTCGCTACCTCGACGAGAGCGACCGATGGGCGCTCGTCTTCTTTGATGATCGCGCGATGATTTATCTGCGGAGGGTGCCGCAGAACGAGGCGTTGATCAGGCGGTATGCCTACCGCTACATGCGGCCCGGCTCCATGAAATTCGACTATCTCGACGCCTCCCTTGTCGACCCGGCGAAGACCTTCGCGCTGATCGGGGAGCTCCAGCGGAGCATCGGCGACGAGCAGTACAGCCTCAATTCCCACCTCATGCTGGGGTACTGCTACCTCAAGCTCGGGCCCGTGTATTATCAGCGGGCGCTGAAAGAGTATCAGGCGGCGGCGGCGATCATGCCCGAGAGCAGGGATGTCCGGGAGAAGATCGCGTGGCTGCAACAACAGTTGAAGGTGTAAGGTGTAAAGGTTAACGTGCCTGGCGCGAAGAGAGTATATCGGGAAAAGAAATCATGAGCACAGGGAAAGCAGTCCTCTTCCTCATCCTTATCTCGCTCATCATCAGGCTCCCGCTCTGCTTCCAGCCGCCCGAGGTCATTATCCCAAAGGTCGTCTCCGACGACATGTTTTACTATCTAACTATCGCCAGGAACATAGCTATGGGCCACGGCGCGACCGCCGGCGGCGGGAATGTCACGAACGGCTTCCATCCGCTCTGGGCCCTGATCCTGGTCCCGGTGGCAGGTGTTGCGGGGGATAGGGGGTGCTTCCCCCAGGCGGCCCTCGCGCTTCTAACCATCTTCTCCGCGGCGAGCGCCTGGTTCATATTTAAAATCGTCAAGCGCCTCGCGGACGAGGGGCCTGCCATTACGGCTGCGGTTGCATGGCTCGCGTGCCCGTATACCGTGCTCGTGGCTCTCTCCGGCGTGGAGGCGCCGCTCTTCGTCCTGCTGCTCGGCGCCACGGCGCATGGTTACCTCAGGCTCAGGGAGGGGGATGACGAGTCCATCTTCCGGTGGGCGCGGCTTGGCGTCCTGGCGGGATTGACCGTTCTTGCGCGGATTGACGGAGCGCTCCTCGTGCTGTGCATGGTTGCCGATATGCTGTGGGTGCGTCGCCGGGAGGGTAGGGGAGCGTGGCTGGGTGTGGCGGCGATGTCCTGCGTCTGCGCCGTGGTGACCGCTCCCTGGTTCCTCTGGTCATACGTGAGGACCGGATTTCTCTTCCAGATGAGCGGCAAGGCGATTCATCACCAGCAGCATGTCCTTTTCTGGGCCAATGCGCGGCAACTCGATGCAGGGCAGTACATCGTGGCATGGATTGATCAGGTGCTCGGGAACATGTGCGGCGCGTTCAATGTGATAACCCTCCTCTCCGGCGTCGGCCCGCGGGGCGGAGTGGCGCTCCTGATCGCCGCGACGATGGCGGTTGTGTACGCGTTCTTGGCGCGAAGGCAGGTGGTGCGGGAGTGGCGGCGCGCGACAGCCCCGGGCCTCTTTATCTTCGCCTACGGGTTCATTGCATTTTTCCTCTACGCCGCCTACCTCTGGTACAGCCAGGACTGGTACTATTACTCGATCGTCTTCGCCGCGTGTATCGCCGGGGGGTGCGTGCTGAGGCTTTTCGAGCGCCTCTGGTGCGCCGGTTGGCCGGCATCGGCCAGGCGATGGGGCTGGGTGATCCTGTGCGTCGCATTCGTGGCAATCGGTTCTCACCGGACTGCCGCGTTATGGCAGCGGGGACTCCGCGGGTGGCAGATTGACGCCTATCGGGCGGCGCTCTGGGCGCGCGCTAATCTTCCCCCCGATGCGGTGATAGGCTCCTTC
>JAPLCY010000001.1 GCA_026391995.1 Candidatus Auribacterota bacterium | reverse complement strand
AACGCGCCTCGGACTCGGTGAGCGTTCGCGTCAGCGTCTCGATTTCCTGGATCCTCTTCCTGGCGTCGTCCGCGCTCACCCCGAGGATCTTCTCGAGTTCCCTGAGCTCCTGCTCGGGGCCCACCTCGCCACCCCGCCCCTTGCGCCGGTCAAACATCCCCTTCGCCATCGCGACGACATCCTGGACGGTCTTTCGCCCCTCGCCCTTACCGATCGTGTCCGCCAATCCCAGTATCTCGCGAGAACTGGCGTCGATCCCGTCAAGCTCACGCTTGAGCGCAGCGACCTTCGCGCGCTCGCGCACCTCGATCGGCGACACCTCGCGGCGGCCTTCGGGGGGCGGCTCCTCGAGCGTTTCGAGCTGTTTTTTCGAAAGGAGGAGGAGCTGGATAAAGGTGGTGCGGTGCGACTTCTCCCCCGACACGAGATAGTTGCCGAGCGCGGTGACCGCCCGGTCGATGGTCACCTGGAGGTCCGCAACCATCCCCTCCCGCTCCTGGACGTAGACAAGCTCCCGGGTGGCCTCCGTCATAAGGCGTATCGAGATGAGCGCGAAGATACCGAGGGCGATGATGAGGGCCACCATCGCCATGAAGCTGATCAGGATCTTGAACTGAATTTTGAGTTTCATTGTGCCGCCAACCTCACTCGACGGTCACGCTCTTGGCGAGGTTTCGCGGCTTATCGATGTCACAGCCGCGGAGGCGCGCGATGTGGTAGGCAAACAGCTGGAGCGGGATCACGTTCACGATCGGTGAGAGCTCTTCCATGGTCTCCGGCACGTAGATCACATCCCCGGCGATGTCTTTCAGATTCGGGTCTCCCTCCGTCCCCACGGCGACGATCCTCCCGCCGCGCGCCTCGACCTCCTTTATATTTGAGATCATCTTATCATATCTGACGCTCCTGGTGCAGATGCAGACAACCAGGAAATCGCGGTCGATCAGGGCGTTCGGCCCGTGCTTCATCTCCCCCGCCGGATATCCCTCGGCGTGGAGATAGGAAATCTCCTTGAGCTTGAGTGCGCCCTCAAGCGCGTTCGGATAGTTGAAGCCGCGCCCGAGATAAAATGCGCTCTTCACCCTGAAATGCTTCTGCGCGATGCTGCGCACGGCCCCCTCCGTCGCGAGGGCACGGTCGATCTTGCCCGGCAGACTCTCCAGCTCTTCGATGATCGCCCTCGCGTCCGCGGGGGTGACCTGGCCGCGGACCCTCCCGACGTGGAGGGCGAAGAGGACGAGCGCCCCGAGCTGGGCGGTGTACGCCTTCGTGGAGGCCACGCCGATCTCCGGGCCTGCGTGCGTGTGGATGACCCCGTCGCTCTCCCGGTCGATGGTGCTCCCCACCACGTTCACGACCGAAACTATTTTGCACCCCTTCTCCCTGGCCATGCGAAGGCTCGCGATGGTGTCGGCCGTCTCCCCGGACTGGCTCACCGTCATCACCAGCGTGTTCCTGTCGAGCTTCGGGCAGCGATAGCGGAACTCGCTCGAGTAATCCACCTCGACGGCGAGGTCGGTGAAATGCTCGAGCAGGTAGCGACCGCCCATCCCCGCGTAGCAGGCGGTGCCGCAGGATATGATGGATACTTTTTCGAGAGACCGGATAAACGCGTCGTCGATCCCCTTCATCGCGAGCGTGACGCCGTCCCTTCCCGGCAGGATCCTGCCCCGGAGGACATCCTGGAACGAGGAGGGCTGCTCGTAGATCTCCTTCAGCATGAACGTCTCGTAGCCCCCCTTCTCCGCCTGCTCCAGTGTCCATTCGATGGTAACCGGCTCGCGCGCCAGCGGTTTCAGCGAGAGGTCGTAGATGGCTATCCCGTCGCGGGTCACGCGGGCGAGCTCGTTGTCGTTGAGATAGAGGACGCGGTTGGTGTATTCGAGGATCGCCGGCACGTCCGAGGCGATAAACCCCTCCCCCTCTCCCACGCCGATCACCAGCGGGCTGGCCTTGCGCGCGACCACGATCTCGTCGGGGGTCCGGTCGGAGATCACCGCGATCGCGTACGCTCCCTCGGCGCTGGCGACGGCGCGCTTCACGGCATCGAGCAGGTTCCCCTGATAGTATTTCTCTACCAGGTGCACCAGGACCTCGCTGTCGGTCTTGGACGTAAAGGTGTGCCCTTCCTCGATGAGCGCCATCCTCAGCGAGAGGTAGTTCTCGATAATCCCGTTGTGGACAAGGGCGATGTGCCCTGAGCAGTCGGTGTGCGGGTGCGAGTTGGGCGTATCAGGCTCGCCATGGGTGGCCCACCGGGTGTGCCCGATCCCGCAATGACCGCGCAGGGGGCTCTCCTCGAGGAGCTCGGCGAGGCCGCTGAGCTTCCCCTCGCGCTTCCGCACCGCGATCCCCCCCGGCTCGATCATCGCGATCCCGGCCGAATCATAGCCCCGGTACTCGAGCCGGCAGAGGCCCTTCATGATGACCTCGCACGCATCCCTGTGACCGATATAGCCGACTATTCCGCACATGGCACCCTCACCGATAAATCCCGAATTTCAAATCCCAAATCCCAATGTACCCAATGAAAGGTGTCGTCCTGAATTTCGGGTGTGGCACTTTAGATTTATCCTGAATTTTAAATTTTAAATTATGGATCTTCATAACGTATTATGGACTATCGAACCCCCGATGATGGCCGTCTTTATATCGAATGCTTCATCGAAGATGACCAGGTCGGCGTCCTTGCCGGGGGCGAGCGTTCCCTTTCGCGCCTCGATTCCAATAGCGCGCGCGGGATTCATCGTGGCGAGACGCACCGCGTCGGCGACCGGCATGCCGGTGAACGCGATGATGTTCTCCACCGCGCGGTTCATGGTGAGTATGCTGCCGCAGAGCGTTCCGTCATCGAGCTGCGGGGCCCCTCCCCTGACCGTGATTGCCCTGCCGCCGATCCGCATCTCCTCCCCCCCGACCATGCCCAGGGCCTCCATGCAATCGGTGACCAGCACGACCCGGTCCTTCCCCACCACGGCCAGGACCAGCTTCACTATGTCGGGATGAAGA
>JAPLCY010000105.1 GCA_026391995.1 Candidatus Auribacterota bacterium | reverse complement strand
GATCGGCAAGGAATTCATGCCCCCGCTGAATGAGGGGACCATACTCTATATGCCCACGACCCCGCCGGGCATTTCAGTAACCGAGGCGATGAAGCTTCTCCAGATCCAGGACAGGATTCTGAAATCATTTCCCGAGGTGGTGAACGTGTTTGGTAAAGCCGGCCGGGCGGATACCTCTACGGATCCCGCCCCCTTCTCGATGATGGAGACGGTGGTCGTATTGAAACCCCAAAACGAGTGGCGTTTTAAACCCCGCTGGTATTCGTATTTTGTTCCTCAATTCATGCAGGCCCCCCTCCGGCTGATCTGGCCGGACAGGATTTCCTGGGAAGAGCTCGTCGGGGAGATGGATAATAAATTGCAGCTCCCAGGACAGGTCAATGCATGGACACTCCCCATCAAGGCAAGGATCGATATGTTAACCACGGGGGTGCGTACCCCTGTAGGGATCAAGATATACGGCGATAATTTAACAACGATAGAGAAGATCGGAACAGACATTGAAAGCCTTCTCAAAAATTTAAAAGGGACAAGGAGCATCTACGCGGAGCGTACGGGCGGCGGCTATTTCGTTGATATTGATTTAAAGAGGGATCAGCTTTCACGGCACGGCCTGACTATCGAAGATGCGCAGATACAGCTCATGTCGGCGATCGGAGGCGAGAATATTACCATTACTGTTGAGGGTCGGGAGCGATTTCCCGTCAATATCCGCTACCCGCGCGAGCTCAGGGATAATATCGACACACTGAAGAAGGTCTATGTCTCCACGCCGTCAGGGACCAGCATTCCACTGGCTCAGCTCTCCGATATAAAATTGACTACAGGCCCATCAATGATCAGGGACGAAAACGGCCGCCTCGCAGGGTATGTCTATATCGATATCTCTGACAGGGATCTTGGAAGTTACGTGAGCGAGGCAAAGGCAATACTGCATAATAATTTGAGGCTCCCCCCCGGCTATTCGCTCATATTCAGCGGCCAGTATGAATTCATGGAGCGGGTGAAGCAGAGGATGAAATTTATATTGCCGCTGACCCTGCTTATCATCTTCTTCTTGCTGTATCTGAATACCCGGAGCTATGTAAAGACCTTGATTATATTGCTCGCCGTCCCCTTCTCTCTCATCGGCGTGGTGTGGATTCTGTACCTTTTGCACTACAACATGAGCATCGGGGTCTGGGCCGGGATCATCGCGCTCCTGGGCGTTGATGCGGAAACGGGTGTTTTTATGCTCCTCTACCTTGATCTCTCTTACGATGACATGAAGAAAAGGGGGCTCTTGCGCACCGTGAGCGATTTGAAGGAGGCGGTCATCCATGGTGCCGTCAAGAGGATCCGGCCGAAGATGATGACCGTCGGGACCACGTTCATAGGACTGCTGCCCATCATGTGGGCGCAGACGTATGAACTCGGCGCGGATGTCACCAAGCGGATCGCCGCGCCCATGGTCGGAGGGATTTTCACTTCATTCATTATGGAACTTGTTGTATATCCGGCAATCTACTATCTGTGGAAAAAGAAGGGAATGGACCCATCGAAATGAATCACAGCCTGCGGGACCCTTAAAAAAGAAGGGTACACGGTGCGTTTCGGCGAGTTCATGAGGATCGGCGTGCCGTTCATGCTCGCGGCGGTGGCCGCGGCGTATCTTTTTATCTGGTGGGTCTGGGGCCCTTAAATAGTGGCGGTGACGCGCGTGATATGTGCCGTGAGCCGTCTTAAGCTGTCGAGCATGTCCAGAAAAACGGCCGAGTTCCGCACCGGACAGGCCCCTGAGATCAGGCGCCGCTCGTGCTCTTCCGTGAGGCGTTCGATCTCGCGCTCCACCGCCGCTCCGCGGGCCGCCATATCCAGGGCAACGCCGGCGTCCCCCTCGCAGAACGACTGGATCGCGTCGCGCACCAGGGAGCCGGTCATCCCCTGGAGCTCCCGCATCTCACGGTACGCCGCGTCGCTGAAGAGCAGCCCTTCCCGGAGCTGCGCGCGTGCCGCGTCGCAGAACTCGACCACGCTCTCCGCCGCGAGCCGGAGCTGATGCACCGCGGCGATCTGCCCTCGGAGACGCTCGCGCTCAGCGTCCGAGTATGAGCCGGAGAGGTCCACACAAGCCCCGGCCAGCTCCCCGGCGGCGGTCACGGCTGCGTCCCCCATCTCCGCGGCGCGCTGGAGTGGCTCCGCCCTGAGCTGATCACACGCGTCGCAGGAAAGCGTGTACATCTCCGCGA
>JAPLCY010000014.1 GCA_026391995.1 Candidatus Auribacterota bacterium | reverse complement strand
GCCGCTGTCGGTCAGGATCGCCCGGTTCCAATACATGAAGCGGTGCAGGCCTCCCGCCCTTTCGATAATCTCGACACCCGGCCGCATGGCGAGGTGATAGGTGTTGCCGAGAATGATCCCGAACCCGATCTCGCACAACTCCGGGGTGCTCATGGCCTTCACGGTGCCCTGCGTCCCGACGGGCATGAAGACAGGCGTGTCGATCTCGCCATGGGCGGTCCGGAGACGGCCGAGGCGGGCCGGTGATGATAAATCGGTTGACAGCAGGGTGAATGACATGATGAAAAAACCTCACACTTCAAACGGCACACGTCCACACAAATCCCAAATCAGAAATCCAGGATCCAATATCGGCGTTCTAACCTGATCTATTCACCAATTTCTAATGTGTTGACCACGGATCGATGATCGCTGGGTCGCACACTAAAGTGTGCGCTACGAATACGCGCTACGGCACTGACTACACGCTATCTCAATGCCCCCTGTGTCCTCACTGGTTCATGCGTTACCCCGCCGCCCTGCGGCAAGGCTTTCCCCTTCCACACCGGCGCACTGCGTGTCGCCCCCGTAATCCGGAATCCCCTGCCGTCGCTGGTCAGGGTGAGGGTGCCGTTATAATCGGTGGCATAAACCGTGGCGCCCGCCGCCTTCAGCCGGTCGAGCGCGAAGCGATACTTCGGCTGCCCCTCGCGGCCGGAAGCGCTGATGACGGCCACTTCGGGAGCGACCGCTTTCAGGAATGCCTCCGAGGACGAGTTGCGGGAGCCGTGGTGCCCGACTTTCAATATCCTCGCGCGGAGCGAAGGGCCGAAACGATCGATCATGTCGCGTTCTTCGCTTTTCCCCGCATCGCCCGTCAACAGGACCGAGACGGCTCCGTACGTCAGCATGATGACGAGCGAGCTGTCGTTGGGGTTCGTCCCCATATCCACCGGTTTCACCGGCCCCATTACCCTGACCTTCAGCTCCGGGCCCCAGTCAAGGATATCGCCTGCGCACGGCTGCCGGTATTTCGTCTGCGGCCGTCTCTTCACCATCGTCAGGATATCGTCGTAGAGCTGCGCCGTGTGAGGGTAGCCGGGATCAAGGAATTCGCCGACCTGGACCGAACTGGCGAGGATCGATCTCATCCCCCCGATATGATCGCTGTCGGCGTGCGACATGACCACCGCGTCGAGCCGCCGGATGCCGTGGGCCCTCATGAAGGGGAGAATGACGTCCCTCCCCATATCCCGCTTCTTTCCCCCGCCCCCGGCGTCAACGAGTATGTTCTTCCCGCCGGGGGTGCGGATGATCGTGGCGTCACCATGCCCCACGTCGAAAAAATAGACGCTGAGGCTTTTTTGCGCCGGCGGGGTTGCCATCCCGAGCGCCCTGCAGCCCGTCGCGAGGGAGATTATACAATAGCTAACCGCTAAAACAAGCGAGCCTCTCCTCTTCACAGTCTTTCTCCTGACAGCAGTGCCTGTTTTCACGAGCCCTCCAAAATCACCTCGAGGGGTTTCTCACGACCCCCCTCAGCTCTCGAGTAGCAGCATCGCGTCGCCATAGCTGTAAAATCGGTATCCCTCATGCACTGCGATTGTGTACAGCTCCAGCACCTTTCCCCTCCCGGCGAGAGCGGCAACCAGCATGAGCAGGCTCGATCGCGGCAGGTGGAAGTTGGTCACGAGGTTCCGGAGGATCTTGAAACGATACGGGGGATGGATAAAAATATCGGTCCATCCCCGCGCCGCACGCACCATTCCCCCCGCGTCAGCCGCGCTCTCCAGCACCCTCGCAACAGTGGTCCCCACCGCGACCACGCGCCTCCCCTCTCCCCGCGCGCGGTTGATCAGCGCCGCCGCCTCCTCGCCGAGCTCAAAATACTCCTCATGCAGCGTCTCCCCCTCGACATCCTCGCCCTGCAGCGGCCGGAATGTTCCGAGCCCGACATGCAGCGTGAGCATCGCCGTCTGGACCCCGCCTGTCCGGAGAGCGGCGAGCAGCTCCTCTGAAAAATGGAGGCCGGCCGTCGGGGCTGCCACAGCCCCGGGGCGCGCCGCGTAGACCGTCTGATATCTCTCCCTGTCCCCGCGTGAGAGGTCGGCCGTCGAGTGCGTTCTCCTGATATAGGGAGGGAGCGGCACCCGCCCTATCCTCTCCACCTCCCCCCGGGGATCGGCCGCGCCCTCGAACAGGACAACGCCCGTGCCGGAGCCCGTTCGTTCTTTCACGCGGGCCGTCATCGCAGAATCGTGAAACAATATCAGCGTTCCCTCCCTCAGCCGCGCCGCGGGTTTGAGCAGGCACTCCCATTCATCGGGCCGGCGCTCGCGAAGGAGGAAGACCTCGACCCTGCCGCCGGTGGATTGCTTGTTCCCGATGAGCCGCGCGGGGATCACCCTCGTGTCGTTGAGGACAAGCACCGATCCCGGGGGGAGATACTCGCCGATATCGCTGAAACGCCGGTGTTCCACCTCGCCGGAATTGAGGTGATATACCATGAGGCGCGAGCCCTCCCGGAGAGGAGCGGGATGCTGGGCGATATATGAATCCGGCAGGTCGTAGTCAAACTGGGAAACCCGGAGACGGTTCATGGAGGGAGGGCCATCAGTTACGCCTGATCATCCGGAGGATGAGGGTGAGGAGGATGCTCAGGAGGATGCATGTGCCGAGGGGGGCATAGAATCTGATACCCTTACGCTGGATAGTGACGTCTCCGGGCAGGTGCCCGATCCATGAGAGCTTCCCTCCCAGCATGCAGATCCCGCCGATGATCGCAAGGATCACGCCCGTCGAGAGAAGAATCCTGCCGAAATAGCTCAGTTCATCCATACGCTTGCCCGACGAAGCCCCGGCGCAGTCGGGCCCACACAACTAAAATAGTTCCCCCTGCGGCGCGCCCGGTTTCATCCCGTTGCCGAAGCGCGCGTACGCCTTGTCGGTGGCCACGCGCCCCTGGGAGGTCCGCTTGAGGTAGCCTTGCTGGATCAGGTACGGCTCGTACACCTCCTCCAGCGTCCCCGCCTCCTCGCCCACGGCGACCGCCAGGCTTCCGATCCCCACCGGCCCGCCGCTGAAATGCCGGATGATGGTGGTGAGCAGCCGCTTGTCCATCTCGTCCAGCCCGTGTTCATCCACGTCGAGGAGGGCGAGCGCGGCGTCCGCGACCTCCGGCGTAATTTTGTTCCCGGCCTTCACCTGCGCGTAGTCCCTGACGCGCCGGAGCAGGTTGTTGGCGATGCGGGGCGTGCCGCGCGCGCGACGGGCGATCTCCCGCGCCCCCTCGGCGGTGATAGCGACGCTGAGAATCGCCGCGCTCCGGAGCACGATCTGCTCGAGCTCGTTCGCGGGATAGTAGTCCACGCGTATCCCCATGCCGAAGCGCGAGCGCAGCGGGGCGCTGATGAGGCCGCTCCGCGTCGTGGCGCCGATCAGGGTGAAGCGCGGAAGATTCAGGCGCACGCTTCGTGCGCTGGGGCCCGTATCGATGATGATATCGAGAGTAAAATCCTCCATCGCGGGATACAGGTACTCCTCGATCACCTTGTTGAGACGGTGAATCTCATCGATAAAAAGGATATCCCCGTTCCCGAGATTCGTGAGGAGACCGGCAAGATCGCCCGCCTTGTCGATGACCGGCCCGGATGTGGCTTTGATATTCGCCCCCATCGCGCTGGCGATGATGTAGGCGAGCGTCGTCTTGCCCAGCCCCGGCGGCCCCGAGAAGAGGGTGTGCTCGAGCGCCTCGCCCCGTTCGCGCGCCGCGCGGATGAATAGCCCCAGCCGCTCCTTCAGCCGCTCCTGCCCGACGAAGTCCTTGAACTCCGCGGGGCGCAGCGTGAGGTCGAACTGGGGATCCTTCTCGCGCAGCGTTTTCTCGACAAACCGTTCAGGCATGGCACCCGGCTCCCATTCCTACGCCGACTTCAACGATTCCCGTATGATCTTTTCCAGATCGGCCTGCGGCCCGAGCCGCTGGAGCGCCGCCTGGACCGCCCGCTGCGCCTCGGTCTGACTGTATCCGAGGGATATAAGCGCGAGCGCGGCGTCGCCCGCGATCCGGCCCTCCGGCGTCAGCGGCCTCACCCCCGCCGTCTCGAGCGGCCCGATCTTGTCCTTGAGCTCCACAATGAGGCGTTCCGCCTTTTTCCTGCCGATGCCGGGCACGGTGGCGAGCATGACCGAGCTTCCCTCATGTATCGCGGCGTAGAAGTTGCGGGGCGAAATGCCGCTCAGTATGCCGATGGCGATCTTGGGGCCGATCCCCGACACGCCGATGAGCATCCTGAAAAGAGTCCGCTCCTCCTCGGCCATGAAGCCGTAGAGGACCATCCCGTCCTCCTTGTGATGGAGGTGGGTCAGCACGGTGACCGGCTCGCCCTTCCCGGGCAGGCGGTCGAAGGTGCTCAGCGGGATGACGAGCTCGTAGCCGACGCCGCTGACGCCGATAACTATGCGCGTCGGGTGAACCTCGATCAGTTCTCCAGAGAGAAATGTAATCATAGTGAAATGCACTGCGCAAAATCGTGACGCGCGCCGCTCGATGTAGCAGGTATCATCCCCGGCCCCGCTTCGTCAACCCCGCCAGCGGGCTGAGGGCCGCGTACGCGTGACAGACGGCGATGGCGAGGGCGTCCGAGGCATCGGCGGGCTGCGGTTCTTCGTCCATGTTGAGGATCGCCTTGATCATGTATTGCACCTGCTCCTTCCGCGCGCCCCCCCTGCCCAGCACCGCCTGTTTCACCCGCCGGGGCGCGTACTCGAAGACCCGCGCGCCCTTCTCCGCGGCGACGAGCATCGCGATGCCCCGCGCCTCGCCGAGCGCGATGGCGGTCTTCACGTTCTTGCAGAAGAAGAGCCCCTCGACCGCCATCTCTTCCGGCTTGAATTCGTCGAACACGCCATGAAGGCCCGCGTGGATCCGCTTGAACCGCTCCGGCATCGGCATGGCGCCGGGATTGCGGATGCACCCAGCAGACACGAACTTCAGGCGGCCGCCGGTTGCGTCGATGATGCCGTAGCCGGTCGCGATCGTGCCGGGATCAATCCCGATGATGCGCATCCTACTTCTTTTCCTGCGCTTCGATAATTTCATCCGGGATGTCGAAGTTGGAGGTGACGTTCTGCACGTCGTCGTGATCCTCGAGGTCGCTCATCAATTCGAGCAGGCGCTGCGCCTCCTTGCCGGCGACCTTGACGGTATTCTTCGGGTGCATCGATACCTCCGCGTCGAGGCACTTGATCCCCTTGTCATCGAGGACCTTCTTGACCTTCTCGAAACCCTCGGGGGTGGTGTAAATCTCGAAGGCGTCCTTCTCCTCCGCGTTAAAATCCTCCGCGCCGGCGTCAAGGGCGATGGTGAGGAGCCTGTCCTCATCCGTGGCGCCCCTGTCCACCCTGATCAGCCCCCGCTTCACAAAGTTCCATGCGACGGAGCCCGAACCGGCCATGTTGCCGCCGCGCTTTTCAAAGACGCTCCTGATCTCGGACGCGGTGCGGTTCTTGTTGTCGGAAAGGCAGGACACCATGATCGCCGCGCCCCCCGGCCCGTACCCCTCGTAGGTGATCTCCTCGTAGGTCACGCCGGGAAGCTCGCCGGTTCCCTTCTTGATCGCCTTTTCGACATTGTCTGACGGCATGTTGACGGCCTTGGCATTGAGGATGACCGCCCGCAGCCG
>JAPLCY010000375.1 GCA_026391995.1 Candidatus Auribacterota bacterium | reverse complement strand
CGAAGTGGATATCCGCGGTGACCGTATTCTGGCGGCTGAAGATCGAAAAGGCGACCATTGCCCCGCGGCTCGACACGACCAGTCCCTCGAGATTCAGCGCCTCAAACTGATCGAAACCGCGCCTGAGCGCCGAGGTCTCGTGGGTGAACCCGAGCGACTCACAGTTCCTGTCCTCGCACCACTTCTCGGCAAGGGTGAAGCAGTCGGCGAAGTGCCCCCGGGCGATCGGCTCGCAGCGGTAATCGGGATTGTTCCTGAGGAACTGGGAGAGGAGGTTCTTTTTCTTGTGGAGCCTCCGCCCCTTGAGTTCGACGAGCGCGCGCGTGGCGTAGACGTAGTCGGCGTTATCCCCATCAATCGAGGGCTCGAAACACTCGGTAATCCGCGGGTTCCCCTCCACGAAGAGGGCGTCCGCCAGGACAAAGCCGCCGCTTTTCCCCTCCCGCCCAAACGCGTTCGCGAGGGCGCAGAGATACCCGGGCGTCACACCGGGGCCCACCGGCATGAGAGTGACATCATCGCGGAGGCTGAGGACCAAAAGCCTGCCCTCGTCGAGGGCCCAGCGAAGGCGGAAGATATCCGCCCACATAAAAATGTTGGCGAAGTTGTAGTCGCAGGAGACCTTGTTCGCCGCGTCGAGAACCGGCTTGATCACCCCCCGGTCGTCGATCCGGATCTCTTTGAACTGGTCGAGTTTCATCTCACCCGCCGCCGCTCCATGACATCGGCGTCCACCCCTTGAACGACGAAAAGCCCAGCCTTCTGTAAAAGCGCCCCGAACCGGTCTCGGCGACAAGCCCGACCCACTCCATGCCGGCCGCCCGCAGTCGTTCAAGGATGGCTGCCACAATGCGCGCGCCGATCCCCCTTCCCCTGAATCGCGGCAACACCGTCACGTCCTGGATGTAGGCGTCGCTCACGCCGTCGGAGAGGCAGCGCCCCATGCCGACGAGCCTGCCGCGGTGGAACGCGCCGACGAAGACAAACGAGCCGCGCACCAGCGCCCGGATATACGAGGGGTCGGCGGTGTAGCCGGGCCTCCACCAGCCCGCCTCGCGGTAGAGGCGGATGACCTCTCCCGCCCTCACGCGTGTCGTGGCGCGCACCGTGACGGAGCCCTCAGAGGCCGAGCGCACGCGCGATCTCCTCCTTCTGGAACCCGATGACGATCGCCCCGTCGATGTCGATGACCGGCACGCCCATCTGGCTGCTCTTCCGCACCATCTCGTCGGCGGCCGTCCTGTCTTTCGAAACATCGATATCCTCGAAGGCGACGCCACTCTCCTTGAGGTACGCTTTCACCCTGATGCAATACGGGCAGGTGGGCGTGCTGTAGACCTTGACTGTGTGCGCCATGTGCCCCTCCCTTGTCGGGAACTTCAAACCCCGCGCCACCGTTTCATGCACGTCCCGCCGCCAGGCGCGCGCCCATCGCGGCAGCGGCCTCCAACATCGCGGGAAATCCCCGCACCGCCCCGCGCGTTTCGAGTCCGGGGCAAAAGAGCTCGTCCTCGCAGCGGGCATTGACGGTGGCGGAGAAGTTCCGCACGATCGCCCGCGCGTTCTCAAAAAAATCGCGCCGGGTCGACGATGCGGCCGAGATAAAA
>JAPLCY010000195.1 GCA_026391995.1 Candidatus Auribacterota bacterium | reverse complement strand
CCCATCGCTATTTTTTTCGCCTTCTTTGCCTGCGCCCTCCTCTTCCTGCTCCTGCTCTACAGCCGCGCCCTCATCAAGAAGATTCCTTTTCTGCGGCGGTTGGTGGGGCGCCTTCCGTTCGAGGCGACGATCCTGCGGCTCTACGAGTCCTTCTACTCCTATCGCTCGCGACCCAGGGCGGTTGCCGGCGCGCTCGGTATTTCGTGCGCCATGCAGCTTGTCGGGAACGCGATCATCCTCGCCATCGCCCGAATGCTCGGCATCAGGGAGGTCGGCTACAGCCATCTGCTTCTCCTCATGCCGCTCATCGGCACCATATTTGCCATCCCCGTCACGCCGTCGGGGTGGGGGACGGGTGAGCTCGCCTTCTGCGCGTTCCTCGGAGCGCTTGGGGTGCCTTATACGCGTGCCATCGCGCTGGATTTTGTGATGAGGGCCATGGTCATCTCCTGGAGCCTGCTCGGCGGGGCGCTCTACGCCATGCCGTGCTGGAGGGTCAGCAGCGACGAGATTGCTGAAGAGAAGGCTCTCCACGTGGTATAATTCCCCGGCGCGCATGAAAGGAGTCCTGCGATGATTGATGGAATTAAAATAAAGCAGCTTGTCCCGAACGCGGACGAGCGCGGGTACCTGCAGGAGATCATCCGCTGCGATGAAGAGTTCTTCGGCGGCTTCGGGCAACTCTACGTGTCGCTGAACAATCCCGGGGTCGTGCGGGCATGGCACTATCACAAGAAGCAGGCCGATTACATCACCGTCATCAAAGGGATGGCGAAGGTGGTGGTGTACGACGGCCGCGAGGATTCCACGACCTTCGGCGAGATCAACGAGTTCTTTGTGGGAGAGCACCATCGCATCCTGATCAGGATCCCGGAGCTCGTCATGCACGGCTATAAGACGATCGGGACCGAGCCGTGCCTCCTGATCAATCTGCCGACGAAATGCTATAACCGCGCCGAACCGGACGAGTATCGCATTCCGCCGCATGATAACGACATCCCCTACGACTGGGCGCTCAAGGAGCATTGAAGCGGCGCCCGGTCCTCGAACGACGCTCATTACAATAGTGATTGCAGGAGGCTCTATGAAGGGAATCATCCTCGCAGGGGGGCTGGGGACGCGCCTCTCGCCGCTCACCAAGATCACCAACAAACATCTACTCCCGCTCTATGACAAGCCGATGATCTTCTACCCGATCCAGACGCTTGTGAATGCGGGGATCGAGGATATCCTCATCGTCACGGGGGGCAATAACGCCGGCGATTTTCTGCGATTGCTCGGCAATGGCAAGGAGTTCGGCCTCAAGGGACTCCAGTACGCGTACCAGGAGTGCGAGGGGGGGATCGCCGAGGCCCTCTCGCTCGCCGAGCATTTCGCGGAGGGGGAAAGGATCATCGTCATGCTGGGTGACAACATCATTGAGGGCGCGATTGCGGGCGCGGTCAAAGATTTCAGGCGCCAGAAGGGGGGCGCGAAGATCCTGCTCAAGGAGGTCGACAACCCCCAGGATTACGGCGTGGCGGAGATCAAGGGGAACAGGGTGGTGCACATCGTCGAGAAGCCCAAGGACCCGGTGAGCAATTACGCGGTCATCGGCATCTATATGTACGACAACACGGTGTTTGATATCGTTCGGACGCTCAAGCCCTCCGGTCGCGGCGAGCTGGAGATCACCGACGTCAACAACGTCTATATCGAGCGTGGCCGGATGACGTATGACATCCTGAAGGGGTGGTGGGCAGACGCGGGCGCGTCGATCGACCGTCTGCTCAAGGTCAATATGCTCGTGTACGAGAGCGGCGCCAACAAGACGGACCTCGTGCAGAAGCGCAAGAATCCCGCGTCGAAGCACACGCCAGCGCGGCGATAACCATGGGACAATGATGCTATGAAACTGCTCGTGACCGGCGGGGCCGGTTTTATCGGATCGAACTTCGTGCGCCATTATCTTAACGCGCACAAGAAGTGCTCCATTGTCAACCTCGACAAGCTCACCTATGCGGGGAATCTTGACAACCTCAAGGACGTGCAGTCGGACCCGCGCTACCGGTTCATCAAGGGGGATATCGCCGACGCCTCGCTCGTGGAGAGCATCGTGCGCGAGGGGATCGACGCGATCGTCAACTTCGCCGCAGAGACGCACGTGGATCGCGCCATCGGCCACGCGGGAGATTTTATCATGACCGACGTCTACGGGGCGTTCGTGTTGCTGGAGAGCGCGCGAACACACAAGGTGAAAAAATTCATTCAGATCTCGACCGATGAAGTGTACGGGAGCATCGAGAAGGGCTCGTTCAGGGAGACCGACCCGCTTATGCCACGCAATCCCTATTCCGCGAGCAAGGCCGGCGCGGACCGGCTCGCCTACTCCTACTGGGCGACCTACACGCTGCCCGTGGTTATCACGAGGGCCTCGAACAACTTCGGCCCGTACCAGTACCCAGAGAAGGTGATCCCCCTCTTTGTCACGAACGCCGTACGGGATATCCCGCTGCCGCTTTATGGCGACGGAATGAACATCCGCGACTGGCTCTATGTGGGCGACCACTGCGCCGCAATCTCATTCCTGATCGAGGCCGGGGTTGACGGCGAGGTCTATAATATAGGCGGCGGCAACGAGATGCCCAATGTCGAGCTGACTCACTTCATCCTTGATCACCTCAAAAAACCGCGGACGCTGATCACGCAGGTGAAGGACCGGCAGGGGCATGACCGCCGCTACTCCCTGAACTGTGACAAATTGAAGAAGCTTGGCTGGCGGTCGCGGGGCGATTTCCACCAGGCGCTCCGGGAGACGATCGACTGGTATGCACGCAACGAATGGTGGTGGGACAAGCTGAAGAGCGGGGAGTATTGGGAGTATTACCGGAAGCAATATGTAGAGCGGGAGAGGGAATAATCCGCGCGCCGGCGAATGGGCGAAACGGCGAG
>JAPLCY010000274.1 GCA_026391995.1 Candidatus Auribacterota bacterium | reverse complement strand
TCACTTCTATCGATCTATAGGGCACACTTCAGTATGCCCGCTCTTACACCACACACCACCATATCAGGGCGATAATCACTGCCATCGCAATAATCCACCAGAGAATACCCTTCAGTCCATACCGCAGACCGCTGAATACTCCCAGCGTTTCCGGGAGCACCTCGCCGCAATATATACAGTTGAGATTTTCGCCGGGGGTATCGCCGCCACAGCGGGGGCAACGGCTATAACCGGCGGGGGGCTTGGGAGGCATAATCATATCCAACGAAACCATATCTGACGCCGTAGGGGCCGTTTTATTGTATCGCACCAGAAATAATCGATAATTATTTCATCACAATATCTTGTTGGGCAACATGATACGAAGAGTGTCCCCCTTAGTTGGGTAGGACGCCGCTCCGCGCTATCTCTTCCTCTGGATTGAGAGGAACGCCGGCAGGGACCGCCTTTGTATCCCTTGATCCCCTATAGTTGATAATGATCTCAGGCGTGGGTTCAGGCATCAGGGGGCTGGAGATCCCCTGCGCAGAAAATCCCCCTCCCCTGGCCTTCGGGACCGTGTGAATGGACATCTGCGGCACCTTCCTGCTGATCTTTTTCTTGGAACCGTCGGAGGTCTTGACGGTGATCTTGATCTTGTCCCCCGGTCTCGCTCCGATGCGGACACTGAAACTTCCATCGTGGTTCACCGGGTTCTGCGCTTCGCCCTTCGGCTCTGTCTTGGGATTCTCGACCAGCACCAGGGCCGCGGCATTGGGGCCAACCGGCACGGTTCGCGGGGGGGCTGAGACCGTTATCATCCCATCGGGGCCCGGCGAGGAAATGCGCACCTGGTCTTCAATCAGGGCAAAGTCCTTGGCCCATGCCTGGCAGGAATACATGCAACAGAACAGTGCCAGGAGCGTGATAATGCTTTTTTTGATTCGTTGTTCTGATATGTTTTTCATGCAGGCATATTTTAAGGCGGGCACACTGATACAAATGTAACATGCCCTACAAGTGGTACTTTGTGATCTTCCGGTGCATCGTCCGCCGGCTGATACCGAGGAGTTTGGCGGCTTCGGTCTTTCTCCCGCCGGCCTTTGCGAGCGCGTCCCTGATCATGCGCTGCTCAGCTCCCTTGATGGTCATATCATCGGGGGCGGAAGCCCGCCCCGAGGGGTCGGAGGGAGGGACCGCTTCCTGTCCCGCAGCCTCACGCAGCTTGCGCGGCAGATCTGCGCGCCCGACAACCTCGCCATGGGCGAGAACGACCAGGCCCTCGACGCAATTGCGGAGCTCGCGCACATTCCCGGGCCAGCCGTAGGCCGTCATGGCGGCCATCGCCTCCCCGTCCAAACCCCTGACATGCTTCTTGTTGATCGCGTTGAACTCCGCGAAGAATGCACTGACAAGCGCGGGTATATCCTCCCGGCGGGACCGGAGCGGCGGTACGGCGATCCTGATAACATTCAGCCGGTAGTAGAGATCTTCCCTGAACCGCCCCTGCACAATCAGCGCATCGAGATGTGCGTTGGTGGCCGCGATAAGACGTGCATCAACTTTAATCGTCTCCGTCCCCCCCACCCTTTCAAACTGCTGTTCCTGGAGCACGCGCAGGAGTTTCACCTGTGTCCCGGCGGGCATTTCGCTCACCTCGTCCAGGAAAAGCGTGCCCCTGTCCGCGAGCTCGAACCTGCCGATGTGCCTCCGCGACGCCCCGGTGAACGAGCCCTTCTCATGGCCGAAGAGTTCGCTCTCGAGCACCCCCTCCGCGAGCGCCGCGCAGTGGACTGCGATGAACGGTCCCGCGGCCCGTTCGCTCAGCCCGTGGATCGCCTGCGCGATGAGTTCCTTGCCCGTCCCGCTCTCCCCCTCGATGAGGACGGTGGTCCTGGTGGGCGCGATCTGCCGGATGATTAATTTAATCTCATTGATGCGCGGGCTCGCGCCGATGATCGCGCCTATTTTCTCCCCGCCGGCTTCTTCGGAAGGTGCCCGCGAGGCAATCGCCTGCCGGACCACCATCTCAAGTTCATCCAGGTTAAGGGGTTTCGTGAGGTAATCGTATGCGCCCTCTTTCATCGCCTGTACTGCCGTCTGGACGGAGCCGTACGCGGTGAGAAGGATAATGATCACCTCAGGCCTGGTCTTCCGTATTTGCCGCGTCAACTCGAGCCCGTCCATCCCCGGCATCCTGAGGTCGGTGAGCACAAGATCCGCGCGTTCACCGCCGAGGAGATCAAGCGCCTCCCGGGCACTCGCGGCCAGAAATATCCTTCGCCCGGGCCCCTTAAGCGCCCTGGCAAGTCCCTCCCGCGCATTCTTTTCGTCATCGACGATGAGGATAACCGTATTCATAGGGCTTCAGTCGATCCCTTCCGATTTCGGTGTCATGCCTTGAGCCCTTGGCTGTGGTCGAGGCCGCAGCTCAGGCTGTGGGCGGCAATAGTTTCCCGTACTTCGCCGGGACGGGGAGCTTGACGGTCATCGTGGTCCCCTTGCCCGGCGCGCTCGCCACCAGGACCTCGCCGCCGTGCTCGCTGACAATCCGCTGCACGATGACAAGCCCCAGCCCCGCACCGCCGTCGCGCGTGGTGAAATACGGCTCAAATATCTTTTCCCGATGCCCCTCCGAAATCCCGCAGCCGCTGTCGGTGATGCTCACCGCCACACAGCCCCGGCTGTGGCGGACGGCAACCTTCAGCACGCCCCCGTCAGGCATTGCCTGGAGAGAGTTCCTGACCAGATTAATAAACACCTGCTTGAGATGATCCGTATGCAGCATGACCGGCGGCACAAAAGAGGCATATTCCTTTTCCAGCGATACCCGCTGCCGCCTGATTTCCGGATCGAGGAGGCCCAGCGTGCCCTCAACCACGGGGATCACCTCTCCCTCCCGCAACTCCGGGACACCCGGCCTGGTGGCCCGCAGGAACTGGCTGATAATCTGCTCGAGGCGTCTGATCTCTTCCTGCGCGACGCCGATAAGATCCACGAGCTCCCGGCCGTCCTTCGCGCGGGTCTTCTTGATCTTCCTCGCGATAAGCTGAAGATGGATGTCGAGGCTGCTCAGGGGATTCCCCACCTCGTGGGCAATGCCGGCGGCCATGATGCCAAATGTCTGCATTTGCCGCATCTGCGCGTAGCGCGCCTGTTTGAGCATCTCGGCGGTGATACTGCGCAGCATGAAGATCGCGCCGCCGAAGTCGCCGCTCGCGGCCTCGACCGGCACCATGCTCACGGAAAGATGGTCGCGGGAGGGCTGCTGCACGGAGATCTCCCTGGAAAGAATCCCCACCCCGCTCCGCAGCGCCTCGGCCACGACGGATCGCAATCCTGGGTCACTCAGAACCTCGACAAATGCACGGCCCATGAGGTCTTCCTCCCGGGAGAAAAGCATGGTCTCGGCCGCGCGGTTCGCGAATATCACCTTGCCGGTACGGTCGGTCACCACAATCCCCTCACTGATGAGGTTGAACACCTTTTCGAGAAAGTCCCGCTCGTGGGCGAGACCCTTGAGGATCTCCTCCAGGTGATCGCGGTCGACCCGGCCAAGCCGGGGCAGTACCCTGTCAAGAAACGGCATGGCCACCTCGTACTGGGTCACTTATGGGGGGCTCCCACATATCTCCCTCCCCCCTTGAGGGGGAGGGTCGGGGTGGGGGGTGAAAATACCCACCGTAAGTGACCCCCTACGCCACCTCTCACAGATTGGCGAGGAAACGCTTGATAATTTCGGCGAAGATCAACACGATGAGCGGCGCGATGTCGAACTGCCCTCCGATCGGCGGGAGCGCCCGCCTGAGGGGCTTCAAAACCGGGTCGGTGATCCCGTAGATGCACCGGGTGAGCGGGCTGAACGGATCGGGTTGCACCCATGAATAAATCGCCCGTACAATGACGGCGAGCATGTAGAGGTTGATGACGAGATTCAGGGAATTGATCATCACTCGCCCCCTCAGCGCGGCGATCCCCGCTGGCTCTCCAGCCATCGCAGCGCCTGCACCGCCCGCTCGCTGCTGGAGTCGTAGAGGAGATATATCTTGTAGTAGAGCGCGGCGTCGGCCTTGTTTTTCCTGTGGTCGCGATTCAATATCGCGAGCGCGTAGTAGGCATCGGCATAGTCGCAGTTGGCGCGGATGGTCTGCTTGAACTGCGCCTCCGCCTGTTCGTACTTCTTTTTCTTCGCGTAGACCAGCCCCATCCGGTAGTACGCCTTCGCGAGCTGCGGCTCGAGCGACGATGCCTTCGCGTACGCCTCGATGGCGCGGTCGAGCTTGCCCTGCGCGCTCAGGATACTCCCCAGCTCATACCACCCGTCGTAGTTGTGCGGATCCACCTTGACGGCCAGCTGGTACTGCTCCGCGGAGTCCTCCAGTTTTCCCGCGAGCCGGTACGCCTTGGCGAGATCCATGTGGAGTTCGGCGACATCCGGATTCGCCTTCACCGCCTCGGTGAGCTGCTGGATCCCCTCATCCGTGCGCCCCTCGAGGAGCATAAGGAGGCCGAGTCTCCCGAGCGCTTCGGGATGCTGGTTGTTGAGGGCAATCGCCTTCTTGAGATACTCCTGCGCGCGGACATAATCACCGGACAGGGCATAGGCAAGCCCCGCGGTGGAGAGCGTGGAATAGTCGTCCGGGTCCTTGCGAAGCGCCTTCTCAAGGAGCTCAAATCCCTCAACGCGCTGCCCCGACTCGATCAGGACCAGGGCCAGCATACGAAGGATCTCCGGCGACTGGGGATCTTTCGCGAGCGCGGATCGATAGTCCCCCGTCGCGTCGGACACCCTCTGCGCCAGCAGGGAGAGGCCCGCGAGGGCTCTGAACCGCTCGGACTCCATGGGCGGCCCCTGGAGCGCGCCCCAGAGCTCCTTGAACATACCCCGGTAGTCGCTCCTGTTGCCCAGGATGAACGCCAGGCGGTAGCGGGCGGCGCTGTTGCGCGGGTCTATCTCGAGGGTCTTCCTGAACGCCTTCTCGGCCAGCGCGTCGTGCCGCACCCGCATCTGTTCAAGTCCGCTCCTGTACTCCTTTGCAGCCTCGGGCGGCGTCGCGGCTGCCATGGCCACGGTCGCGGGAAGCGCCTGCACGGCGCTCACCATCTTGTCCGCCGCTTCGCGCACGCGCCCGGCATCGGCAAGGATCCCCGCCTCCTTATAGAGACTGGCGGCCGACTCCCCCCCGCTTTCTCCCGGCGGGGCGGCATACGCGCCAACGAGCAGGCTGAGGGAACACGCACCGGCGAGCAGGAGAGGGGCACACCCCCCTATCACGAAGGTCCTCACCTCACGCCTTCGTGATCGCCTCGACGGGGCAGACCTCGACACAGGCGCCGCAGTCGGTGCACTTTGCCGGATCGATCTGATAACGCTCGGCTCCCTGGCTGATCGCCTGCACGGGGCACTCCGCCTCACACGCGCCGCACGACACGCACACCTCGGTAATACTATGCGTCATTGTTCTCCTCCGTTGACGAATGTTGCCGCTTACTTTAAACGTTATACTTCAAACTTTCAACCATCTTTTGACACCGCGCGTAAGGCCTCAGTCACAGAGGGGTAGCGCACACTTAAGTGTGCGCTACGTCATGGATAACTTTCACTACCCCCCGCCATCGCCGAGGGATTACCATCGCGCGCCATTAACCAAGGTCAGGGCACGGTAGTTTTACATAAATCCCAGGGGTCAACAACCAATGACCGGACAGTGCAGTTCTCACATGCGTTCGGGAGCCTCCACGCCGACAAGGCCCAGGCCCTCCTTCACGACAATGCGAACCCCCTCGATGAGGGCAAGGCGCGCGCGGGTAAGCCGTTCATCATCCGAGATAACCGTGTGCTCGGTGTAGCATTGATGGAAGGCGGTCGCCAGCTCCTCCAGATAGTTGCAGATGATATTCGGTTCAAGCGTGTCCGCGCTCCTGGCGACGGCGAACGGGAAATCGGCCAGGTGCCTGATGAGATTCAGCTCCTCGGACTCCCGCAGAAGCTCCAGGGGGGCGTTCTCCCACGTGGGGAGGTCGGCGGCGCGTGTCTCCCGGAACTTCCTGAATATGGAGCAGATGCGCGCGTGGACATATTGCACATAGTACACCGGATTGTCGTTCGAGTGTTTTTTCGCGAGTTCGAGATCGAAGTTGAGATGGCTGTCCGTCCTCATCCGGGCAAAGAAATATCTCGCCGCGTCCACCCCCGCCTCATCCATCACCTCCCGGAGGGTTATAAACTCGCCCGCCCGCGTTGACATAGCGAGCTTCTCCGCGCCGCGGAAGAGCGTGGTGAGCTGCACGATGACCGCGGTGAATCGCCCCTCGTCGCAGCCGAGGGCCTTCACCGCGGCCTTCATCCTTTTGATATAGCCATGGTGGTCCGGCCCCA
>JAPLCY010000223.1 GCA_026391995.1 Candidatus Auribacterota bacterium | reverse complement strand
GAAATGACGGCGTGCCGTCCGACCGGAGGATCACAAAATCCCCGATGAGGGCGGTGTCGACCGTCACCGTTCCGCGGACGGCATCATCGAAGGAAAGCGTCTGCGGATCCACCCTGAAGCGGAGTGCCGGCACGCGCCCCTCGCGTTCGTAACGCGCAGTTTCAGCGGCGCCCAGGCCGCGGCACCGGTTGTCATACCGGGGGGCGCGATGACTGTGGAGAGACTCGCGACGGCGAGCATCGAGCTCCTCGGCGGTGCAGTAGCATGGATAGGCGCGTCCCTCTTCGCGCAATCGTTGCGCGTATGAACGGTATATCTCCCCGCGTTGGGACTGCAGGTACGGCCCGCACGGGCCGCCGCGGCCGGGGCCTTCATCCCACTCGAGACCGAGCCAGCGGAGGTCATCCATGATCGCGCGCGCGGATTCGGCGGTGGACCGCTTCCCGTCGGTATCCTCGATACGAAGGATGAACACGCCCCCTGTGGCCCGGGCATAGGCCCAGTTAAAAAGCGCCGTCCTCGCGTTTCCGATGTGTAACAATCCCGTCGGGGAGGGGGCGAATCGGACCCGCGTTGTGCCTGTGACGCTCACTCCTTACTCCCCTCTCCTGACGATCAATGCCACGGCCATCGCCGCGATCCCCTCTCCCCGGCCGCAGAAGCCCATCTGCTCGGTCGTGGTCGCCTTCACCCCGATGCGCTCCGCCCCGCACCCCAGGACGCGGGCGATCGCTTCCTGCATATGCCCGATGTGGGGCGCCATCCTCGGCTCATGCGCGACAATCGTGGCATCGATATTGCCGACATCGAAGCCGCGCGTGCGTATCATCGCGGTAACAGACCTGAGCAATTCCGTGCCGGCAATTCCCCTGTACCGGGGATCGCTGTCCGGGAAATGCATCCCGATGTCGCCCAGGGCAAGCGCGCCGAGCATGGCATCGCACACGGCGTGCAAGAGGACGTCGGCGTCGGAATGCCCGTCGAGCCCGCGCGCGTGCGCGATCTCGACGCCCCCGATGACGAGGCGCCGGCCCTCCTTGAATCGATGTGCGTCAAAACCAATCCCGATACGCATGCCACACCCCCCATGGGCAACAGCAAACTTCAAACTTCAAAACAAATCAGAAAACCCCAACAGCAAAATCAAAATAATGCATCTGCTCCCCTCCACCACGGTCACCTCTCGTCCCAGGGATTCGACGAGCATGGCGTCGTCGGTCACGGTGAGCCCCTTCTCCGCGGCGCGGGCGTATGCCTCGCGAAGAAGCGGCGCCGCGAATACCTGCGGCGTCTGTATCACCCTTAGGTGTTCCCTCGGGAGCGAGCGGATCACCCTTGTACCCGCGACCTCTTTGATCGTGTCCGTCACCCCTACACCAGGGATTGCCGCGCCCGTCGTCCGGGCCGCGGCGACCACCCGGCCCAACAGATCCTGGCCGGCGAGGGGCCGGGCGCCGTCATGCACCGCGATGAGCGCCACCTCGCGCGGGATTGCCCCGAGCGCGGCCGCGACCGAGTCCTGCCTCCGCGGCCCCCCCGCAACCCATGCGATAATCTTCCTCGTGTCAAGCCTGGCGGCGTATTCCCGCGTGAAGAAATCAAGCCTCTCCGGCGGAACGACCACACAGATGCCGTCGATGAGATCCGATTCCTCAAAAAGTTCTATTGAATAGCGGAGGATATCCTTGCCGGCGATGCTGAGGAGCACCTTGCATGAGCCGCCCATCCTGCGACCCTCTCCCGCCGCCGCCACTATTGCCACCGTTTTCACCATCCACCCCGGAACGACTAACCATTCCTTCGCCGCAGATTAATCTATAACCGAATAGAAACGCCCCTAATCATAGAACGCATCATAGAACGTACCACAGAACGCACACTAAAGTGTGCGCTACAAGTGTGCGCTACAAGTGTGCGCTACGGTGTGCCCTATGATTATTATGAATCATGCGCACACAACAAATTCCGTTATAACCTTGTAGTGCACCCCTTCCCTCCGGCCTGCCTGCCGGCAGGCAGGGACACTGAGCCCCTTTCCCTCGACCCTGAGGGCCTCGGGACCGAAGGGCGGGACGAATGTGCAGGATGCGGGGAAAGCCCATGCGTGCACAACGTGATGCCGCACGCTACGGTGCGCTACTGTTGACCGCGGATAACCGCGGCTATCGCGTCCCGGAGGCTGTCGCAGGGGATGAGTTTCATGCCGACCCCCTCGATGCCGCCGCCGGCGTTCGACCGCGGCATAACCGCCTGCGTGAATCCCATCTTCGCCGCCACCCGCAGCCGCCGCTCCGCCTGTGCGCACGCCCGCAATTCACCACCGAGACCGATTTCCCCTATCGCGATAGTTGCGGCGTCAACCGGCCTGTCCGCCGCGCTCGAGGCGAGCGCGAGGCCGATGGCGCAATCAGTGGCCGGCTCATCCACCGTGAGTCCTCCCGCCACGCTCACAAAGACATCGCGGTCGCGGAGATTCACCCCCGCCCGCGTCTCGAGAACGGCGAGCAGCATGCAGAGCCTGTTGTAGTCGATGCCGATGCTCCGCCGCTGCGGCACGCCGTAGCAGCGCGGCCCGACAAGCGCCTGTATCTCCACCAGGATCGGCCTGCTCCCCTCCATGGCGGGGGTCACGACGCTGCCGGCGTTCCCCGGCCGCCGCTCTGAGAGGAAGAGGCGGGAGGGATCGCCGACCTCGGCCCCGCGCACTCGCGCACCTGATTCACGCTCCCCGACGCAGAGGGGATCTGAGGGTGATAGATAATCTGGATCGAATCGACGATGACGACTCCCGCCTTAATCTTTCGCGCCTCTTCGAGGATGGCGGTGACGTCGGTCGCGCAGAGCACCGCGAGCGAATCGGCCCCCGCCCCCACGCGCTTGGCGCGCATCCTCATCTGCCCGAATGACTCCTCGGCACTCACATAGAGAACCCGCTCGGCGCGTCCCGCGAGACGCGCCGCGACCTGGAGCATGAGCGTGGACTTGCCGATCCCCGGCTCACCGCCGATGAGGACGAACGATCCCCTCACGATGCCGCCCCCGAGAAGGCCGTCGAACTCTTTGAGCCCCGTCACCAGGCGCTCGCCGTTTTCGATCGCCGCCTCACCGAGATCCCTCGACGGCTCGCGCGGCGAGCCTCCCCGCAGCGACGCGGCGGCCTCGCGCTCCTCCTCGAGGGTGTTCCATCCCCCGCAGCCGGGGCATTTTCCGAGCCATTTCGCGGAGTCATAGCCGCAGGCGGTGCAGACGAAGATGGATTTATCCTTGGCGACTTTCATGGGCGACATGTCTAAAGCTCAGGCAAGGTCGGGAAAGATGAGCTCACCGCCGTCGGCGCTGACCCTGACGGTCATGCCCTTCTTCACCCTGCCCCTGAGGATCTCTTCGGCGAGCCTGTCCTCGATCCCTTGCTCGATCGCGCGCCTGAGTGGTCGCGCGCCGAACTGCGGGTTATAGCCCTTCTCAATGAGAAACTCGCGAGCCTTTGCGTCGAGGCTCAGGTGTACCCCCTGCTGCTTGAGGCGCTCCTCCACCTTGAGCGTCTCGATGCCGACAATCGTATTGAGGTCCTCACGGTTGAGCGACCTGAAGACGATTATGTCATCGAGCCGGTTGAGGAACTCCGGTTTGAATACCTTTTTCATCTCTCCGGTGATCTTCTCCTTCATCCCCTTGTAGTCGGCGGTCTCGTCCGTCGCCCCGAATCCGACGGTCGTCTGCTTCTTCAATAATTCGGCCCCGACGTTGGAGGTCATGATCACCACCGTATTCCTGAAGTTGACCGTCCTCCCGAGGCTATCGGTGAGCTTCCCTTCCTCGAGGATCTGCAGGAGGACATGCATCACATCCGGGTGGGCCTTCTCGA
>JAPLCY010000335.1 GCA_026391995.1 Candidatus Auribacterota bacterium | reverse complement strand
GTGAACGTCGAGGGAACGCGCCATATGCTTGATGCCTCGCTGGCCGCGGGGGTGAAGCGGTTCGTGCACTGCAGCACGGTGGGAGTCCACGGCCATGTCGAGCATCCCCCCGCTGATGAAACCGCCCCCTATCACCCCGGCGATATCTACCAGGAAACGAAGCTCGCGGGCGAAAAACTCGCGCTCGATTACATACGCGCCAAGGGGCTTCCCGGCGTCGTCTTCCGCCCAACCGGCATCTACGGCCCCGGCGACACGCGCTTTCTCAAGCTCTTCACACACATCAAATCGGGCCGCTTCCACATGATCGGGAACGGCAATGTCTATTACCACCTGACCTACATCGATGACCTGGTGGATGGCATCATCCTCTGCGGCACCGTAAAAGAGGCGCCCGGCACTATCTACATACTCGGAGGGAATGAATACCTCACGCTGAACGAGATTGTGGGGATTATCGCCGGTGTCCTCGGCGTGAAGGTGTCCCGCATCCGCATACCGTTCCGGCCGGTCTATCTGGCGGCGTTCCTCTGTGAAAAGGCATTCAAGCCCCTCGGCATCGAACCGCCGATCTACCGCAGGCGCGTCGATTTCTTCAGGAAGGACAGGGCGTTCGACATCTCAAAGGCAAAACGCGAGCTCGGCTTCGCGCCGAAGATCAGCGTACGGGAGGGATTGCGCCGCACCGCGGATTGGTACGTTAAAAATGGCCTGTTATAAAAAGTGCTTCTCTTCCGTTTTGCGTGGATACTTTTAGATTTCCTCCCCCCTCGCCATAGGCGAGCAAGCTCGAGGCTTGTCCGCCTGCGGCGGAAGGAGGGGATAAAGGGTTTACCCACGCAGAATGGAAGAGAACCTAAAGAATCTAAGGCCACACTTCTTGTTGATACATACGCGATAAATTATGAAAACCATCTGTGTCCTCGGTAATTTTTCCGGCAGGAATGCCGGGGATGCCGCCATCCTGGATGGCCTCCTCGCCGACGTGTCCTCCCTCTATACCGATCTCAGGTTTATCGTCCCCACCATAAACCCCTCGTTTGTGGCAAAGAATTTCTCCCGCTACAATGTAAAGCCGGTGTCGCTCATGCCGTGGAACCTGAGCCTCAAGATCTTCGGCTTGCCGATTCTCACCTCAACCCTCGGGGCGGATTTGATACTGGTGACCGATGCCATCCTCTTCGACCGCCGCCTCTTCGACCCCACGCACAACTATCTCCTCACCCTCTCCATGGTACTGCCGCTCGCCAGGAAACGGGGCGTGCCGCTCGTCCTCTACAACATGAGCGTCGGACCGGTCAGGAGGCCGCTGGGGGTGAGGTGCCTGACACGGGTGCTCCGCTGTGCGGACATGGTCATCACTCGCGACGCCGAGTCAATCGATCTCGCCGGCCGGCTCGGCGTGCCGGACGCAAAACTCCGCCAGGGCGCCGAACGGCCGACCGTGGGCTTCAATATCAATAGCTATCTCGATGTGGACGTCCGCAGCGGGAAGGGGGTCGACCGCGCAGCGGTCCTCGACGCCATGGCGGCGGTCATCAACCGGACCGTCAGGGAGCTGGACGTGGATATCCTCCTCGTCGTGACCCAGCCGATGGACATGGAGATCACCAGCGCCTTGATGAAATCCATCACGCCGCCGCGGCGCGCTCGCTGCGTTTCGAACCGCGACTATTCGCATAACGAGCTCGCGGCTATTCTCGGGCGGCTCGAGATCTTCACCGGGATGCGCACGCATGGCCTCATCCTCGCCACCACGATGGGGACGCCGGTGGCGGGGATCGTCTCCTACCCGAAAACCCGCGGGTACCTCAAGTCGATCGACATGGGAGATCAGCTCATCGAGTTCAGCGATTTCTCTGAAGAAACTCTCTGGCAACTGGTGGAGCGGACATGGCGGACGCGCGCCGGACTGAAACAACGGCTCGCTCCCGCGATCGCACGGGAAAAGGCGAAGGCGCGGCAAATCGCCGAGCTCCTCGCGCCGTTACTCGGCGGGGTGTACTGACCGATGGCTAACGCACAATCATCTATCGGCAGCGGGGCCGGACGCCTCATCGTGGG
>JAPLCY010000215.1 GCA_026391995.1 Candidatus Auribacterota bacterium | reverse complement strand
TCTACGCCATCGCCGTGCGGCGGATGCGGCATGAGGACGCGATCGCCAGGGCCGGCGAGGAGTGGCGCAATACATTCAACTCGATCTCTGATTTTGTGTTTATCATGGATCAGAACCAGATGATTGTAAAAACGAACAAGGCGTTCGCCGACCTTATGAAGATGAAGCCGGAGGAAATCGAAGGCAGAAAATGCTACGAGCTCCTCCACGGAACCGATACGCCGTGGGAGAATTGCCCGTTTGAGGTCACCGCAAAAACGAAAAAGCCGCACACCGAGATTGTGGAGGATCCGCGCATCGGCGTCCCTCTCCTCGTCTCGACTTCGCCGATCTTCAATAAAAAGGGAGAGTTTATAGGCTCCGTCCATCTCGCCAAGGATATCAGCGTGGCGAGGGAATCCGAGCGCCAGCTCAGACAGGCCCTCGAGATCAAGTCGCAATTCGTCTCCATGGTTTCCCACGAGCTCAGGACGCCGCTCACCGCGATCAAGGAGGGGGTCGGCCTGGTCGCGGACGGGATCGCCGGCACGCTCAACAAAAAGCAGGAGGGATTTCTCGGCATCGCGAAGCGGAACGTGGACCGGCTGGCCAGGCTTATCAACGAGGTGCTCGATTTCCAGAAGATCGAGGCGGGCAAGATGTCGTTCGACATACGCGAGAACGACATCAACGACACCGTGCGCGAGGTCGTCGCCACCATGGGGCCCGCAGCGCGGGAGAAGGGCCTCGCCCTCGAGACGCAGCTTGACAACACATTGCCGAAGGCGCGTTTCGACAGGGACAGCATCATCCAGGTGCTGACCAATGTAGTGGACAACGCCATCAAGTTCACGGAGCAAGGGCGGATCACCATATCCTCGAAGCGGGTGGATAATACGATACGGGTGACGGTGCATGACACCGGCATGGGGATCGGAGCCGGGGACATGCCCAGGCTTTTCCACAGCTTCGAGCAGCTCGCGAAGGGTGGCTACCGCAAGACGGGGGGCACCGGGTTGGGACTGGCAATCTCGCGGCAGATCATCGAACACCATCGCGGCAAGATCTGGGCGGAGTCGGCCCCGGGGGAGGGCGCGACCTTCCACTTCGTCATACCGATAGAGGAGCGGAGGCGATAACAGCTTGTACATCGTACATAGCACATAGTACATAGTACTTCGCACATCGTGTAATGTGATGCAGTTGCGAAGTACGATGTACTAAGTACTATTTTTATTCGGAGGATGTCTTATCTGTGGCTGACATATCCAAAAAGATATTAATTATTGACGATGATGAATCGTTGCGCGTGCTGTTGAAGGCGCGCCTGGAGGCGAACGGTTACTCGGTTGTCGCGGCCGGTGGCGGCATGGAGGCGCTCGCCCTGCTGCGCCCGGAGAAACCGGACCTCATACTCCTCGATATCATGATGCCGGACATGGGCGGAGAGGAGGTGCTCAGGAGGATGAAGGGGAATCGCGAGATCCCCCCGATACCGGTCATATTCCTGACCGCGAAGGATACCACCGTCGCCGGCCTCGAGCTCGGCGCCGCGGACTATATCCAGAAGCCGTTCAACAGCGAAGAGCTCATCGCCAGGATCCGGGTTCAGCTCAGGATCAAACAGCTCCAGGACGAGCTCACCGAGCTCTCCCATACCGACTATCTTACAGGATGCTACAATCGCCGCTACGCCCTGGCCATGCTGGAAAGCGAGGTCAAGCGCACACGCCGCTACCATATGCCGCTGAGTTGCGTGATGATGGACATAGACGGGTTCAAGACGCTGAATGACCGGCACGGGCACGACTTCGGCGATTTCGTGTTGAAGCGCGTTGCCGGGAT
Organism: Candidatus Auribacterota bacterium; assembly: GCA_026391995.1. Taxonomy (GTDB): domain Bacteria; phylum Auribacterota; class Tritonobacteria; order UBA1439; family UBA1439; genus JAPLCW01. The sequence continues at coordinate 2,950 of JAPLCY010000215.1, read as the reverse complement.
TATCTCAGGCGTGGCCAGAGGGGTTGACGTGGTGTGCCGCTACGGCGGCGACGAGTTCCTCCTCATTCTGCCGCACACCGATGAGACGGGCGCGCGCGTTCTCTGCCGGAGACTTAGCGAGCGTATCGCCTTCGAGAGCATCGCGAGCGGAGACATCCGGGAGCATGTGACCGTGACCCTCGGCATCGCGACGGATTCCGACGGCAAGGTGGACAAGGCGGAGTCGCTCATCACGCTCGCGGACCGGGAACTCTACCGCGCCAAGCGGGAGAGCGGGTCGGCGCGATTTCCTGAGCTCTCGGATCACCGGGGCAAGCTTGATCACCTCGGAGCTGAAGACTGAGCTTGGGCGCTACGCCGGGGTGCGCCTTCTCCAGAAGCCGTACGAACCCGAAGAACTGCTGCGCCAGCTCCGTGAGATGCTCGGAGCAACGGACGCGACGCGGTGACGGCAGTTTAAGGGAGAGAGATATACTGGCCGGCATATGAAAACAATATTGCTGGTTGACGACGATCCGGGGATTATGAAGACCGTGTCGTTCAGACTTGAGAAATCGGGATATCGTGTGATCTCCGCGGCCGACGGCGCCGAGGCGCTGGTCGTAGCGCGGGAGCACCATCCCGACCTTGTGCTGCTTGACCTCTCCCTTCCCGTGTGTGACGGCTACGAGGTGTGCCGGAGGCTCAAGATAAGCCCGGAGACGCGGCAGATACCCGTCATCTTCTTCACCGCATCCACGGCGCCCTCCCGCATCGCCGATGAGCAAGCGCGGTGCGGCGCGGTTGATTGTGTCATCAAGCCCTTTGAGCCCAACGACCTCCTCTCCAAAATACATAAGCATATCGGTTAGATTGGAACAGGGCACACCGCTGTGATATGATATTCGAGGTTTATCTATCCCCGGAGGATCTAGATGAGTGCGATATACCTGAATCGCGACCAGATGCCGACACAGTGGTACAACCTTGCTGCGGATCTCCCCACGCCGCCGCAGCCGTTCCTCGGCCCGGACGGGAAGCCGATCACGCCGGACATGCTCGCCCCCGTCTTTCCCATGAACCTCATCGAGCAGGAGGTGAGCACCCAGCGATGGATCGATATCCCCGGCGAGATACTCGAGATCCTTTCCCGGTGGCGCCCCACGCCTCTCCGCCGCGCCCGCTTCCTGGAAAAGCATCTCAAGACGCCCGCGCGCATCTATTACAAAGATGAAAGCGTAAGCCCCCCGGGGAGCCACAAGCCCAACACCGCTGTCGCCCAGGCATGGTACAACAAGCAGTTCGGCATCACGAGATTGACCACCGAGACCGGGGCGGGGCAGTGGGGGTGTGCGCTCGCCTTCGCCTGCAAGCTGATCGGGCTCGAGTGCAAGGTCTACATGGTGCGGATCAGCTTCGACCAGAAGCCGCTGAGGAAGATCATGATGCGAATATGGGGCGCGGAGTGCATTGCCAGCCCCAGCAGCCAGACCAACTCCGGGCGGAAGATCCTCGAGGAAATGCCGGACACCCCGGGCAGCCTTGGCATTGCCATCAGCGAGGCGATCGAGGACGCCGTGAGCGACAAGAGCGGGAAGACACGGTACTCGCTCGGCAGCGTCCTCAACCACGTCCTCCTTCACCAGACCGTCATCGGGCTCGAGGCGAAACGCCAGCTCGCGCAGGCGGGTGAGAAGAAGCCGGACGTCGTGATCGCCTGCGCGGGGGGCGGAAGCAACTTCGCCGGACTCTCTTTCCCGTTTGTCTGCGACAAGATCCAAGGCGCGGACCTCGCGATCCATCCGGTGGAGCCCACCGCCTGTCCCACGATGACGCGTGGGCCGTTCACCTACGACCACGGCGACACCGCGTGCCTGACCCCGCTCATCGCCATGCACACCCTCGGCCATCGTTTCGTGCCGGCCCCGATCCACGCGGGCGGGCTTCGTTATCACGGCATGGCGCCGCTCGTAAGCCAGGCGATCGTCGAGGGGCTTCTCGAGCCACGTTCCTACGACCAGATCAGGTGCTACGAGGCGGCGATGCTCTGGGCGAGTACCGAGGGGCCGATTTGCGCCCCCGAGACCAGCCACGCTATCGCCTGTGTCATCGAGGAGGCGATCAAGGCCCGCGAGGAGGGGAGGGAGAAGGTGATCCTTTTTAACTTCAGCGGGCACGGGCTGATGGACCTCCTCGGGTACGACAAATACCTCTCCGGCCATCTGACCGACTATTCGCTCCCCGATGAGGTACTTCAGAAATCAATCGAGGAAATCAAGCACCTGCCGAAGGCCCCGGCAAAGAAGTCCGGCAGGTGGCCGACTAAAGCAAAAAGTTAAATGCCAAACCCGCATTAAAAGTTGGTGAATAGATCGCTAACCGCGCCTGCCTGCCGGCAGGCAGGGATTGGACGGATTTAAAAACTGTACATGTAAAATCCGCGTAATCCGCGGTGAGAAGTTGTTGCGCACACCGTAGCGCCGCACCCTAAAGGGTGCGCTACAGTGTGCAATGTACGATGTGCGACCAGCTCCCATAAGGCGGGTCACATGACACAACTCAGAGCATTATTTCTGATCCCATTCGCTCTGGCCGCGGCAGTGATCCTGTCGCCGCCGGCGCACGCCCGCGAGACGTCATCCCTTACGGCGGCCCCTCCCTCTAGAACTGAATCCAAGTTTGTCCCCGGCCCGCCCCGCACACCGCCGGCGGAGGGATCCCGGCTCCAAGCGACGGATAATCCCGCCGCTCCGGGAAGGGAAGATCCCGCCGCCCGCCTCTCCCTCAACAAGAAGAAGCTCATCCAAACCGGTGTTATCCTTCTCCTGGGCTACCTGACGAGCGCACTCCTCATCGGGGTAGTCAACCGCCGCGTCCGCGACCTGAAATCGCGCCACATAATCCGGAAGGGCATCACCTATCTCCTGAGCGTGGTGGTGATGCTCCTGGTGCTGATGCTCTGGGCGCGGAA
>JAPLCY010000020.1 GCA_026391995.1 Candidatus Auribacterota bacterium | reverse complement strand
AGATCAAGGACTATATTGTCGACCTTGTTTTTGCGACGAGGGAGCCGGGCGTCTACAAGCTCGACATCGGCCCGTATATCCAGTACGGCGCCTCGCCCCGCGCGTCGATCTATCTCACCGTCGCGGCGAAGGCCTACGCCTTCCTGCGCGGGCGGGGCTACGTCACGCCGCAGGATGTGAAGTCGATCGGAATGGATGTGCTGCGCCACCGCGTCATCGTGAACTACGAGGCCGAGGCCGAAGAGATGACGAGCGAGGATTTGATACAGAAGGTGTTTGACAATGTCGAGGTACCATAACAACAGCAAAGGAAGTGTAAAGTGTAAGAGGCGGCAAAGAAAGTGTAAGGTGTAAAGTTTAAAGTGTAAAGAATCGTTGATATCTTGTGGTTGTGCCGTAAGCTTTACACTTTACACTTGTGCTGCCGTAGTTATGATCCCCAAGGAAATTCTAAAAAAGGTCAGGCGGATACAGATCTACACCACCCGCGTGGTGCAGGATATCTTCGCGGGGGAATACCACAGCGTCTTCAAGGGGCGCGGGATGGAGTTCGAGGAGGTCCGCGAGTACCAGGTCGGTGACGATGTGCGGAGCATCGACTGGAACGTGACGGCGAGGACCGGCCTGCCGCACGTGAAGCTGTTCAAGGAAGAGCGCGAGCTGACGGTGATGCTCCTCGCCGACGTGAGCGCCTCCGGCGCCTTCGGGACCGTCGGGCAGCTCAAGTCGGAGCTGATCGCGGAGCTCTCCGCGGTGCTCGCCTTCGCGGCGATCAACAACAATGACAAGATCGGCCTCATGCTCTTCACCGACAGGGTCGAGAAGTACATCCCGCCCCAGAAGGGCGTCACGCACGTTCTCCGGGTGATCCGCGAGCTCCTTTACTTCAAACCGGAGGGGAGGGGGACGGATATTTCGGTAGCGCTGGAATTCTTAAGCAAGGTCTCGACCAGGCAGACGGTGAGTTTCCTGGTTTCCGACTTCATCGCCTCCGGCTACGACCGGGCGTTGGCCATCGCCGCGAAACGTCACGACCTGATCGCTGTCCGGGTGAGCGACCCGAGGGAGAGGGTGCTTCCACCGGTCGGGATCATGGAGTTCGAGGACCCGGAGACGGGGGCGCTGCTGGGCGTGGACACGCGTGATGTGCGTGTGCGGCAGTCGTACGCGAAGGCCACGGCCGCGGCTGACGTGGGATTGGACGCGTTCATGCGCGGCAAGGGTGTGGATTGCATCAAGGTGAGCACGGGGGCCCCGTATGTCGGGGCGCTTCTCAAGTTCTTCAAAATGAGAGAAAGGAGGATGGCGATGTGAGTAAGGCGGTGCCATACGGCGGGTATAGCCGCGCGATGAGCCGGTGATTCCGCCGGCAGATGAGGAAGCGTAGCGCACACTTTAGTGTGCGTTTATCGGGATTGTAGCTCACATTCAATGGTGTACACCGTGGCGCACACTTTAATATGCGATTGTCGTGCGATTATCAATGTACTTTCTTGCGCGTCGTAGAGCGCGAGGATGAACGAAAGGAGGAATGGATATGAAACGGATGTTGTGTGGTGTGGTGTTGATGGCAGTGGCGGGGCTCGCCGGCTGCAAGGCCGCGGCGCCGGTCGCGGGTAAAATCGGTGAAAAATTGGCGAAGCCGGAATCAATGGCCCTGTCGGCGGCTGAAAAGCCGAAGGGCGAGGTCGTCGCGAGGGTGGGCGATATGGCGATCACCGACACGATGATCGAGGAAAAAATCCAGGGAATGCCCCCGCAGATGACGGGGCGCTTCCACTCCGCCTCGGGGAAGAAGAATCTGCTCAACGCCATGGTTGACCTCGAAGTGATCTACCGCGAGGCCGATCGCCAGGGGCTCGCCAATGACAAGGAGACACAGGCCCGGCTCGAGGACTATCGCAAGAAGCTCGCGGCCGACAAGCTCCGCGAGCAATTCCTGAAGTCGGTGACGGTGACCGACGCCGAGGTGCGCGTCGAATTCGGAAAAGAAGTGGACCGCTACACCACGCCGAAGCGCGTCAAGGTGAGCCAGATCCTCTTTACCTGGAAGCCGAATGCCACCGAAAAGGAGATCGCCTCGGTGGAAGCCGATGCAAGGGCGTCCTGGAAAAGGCGAAGGGGGGCGAGGATTTTGCCGAGCTCGCGAAGAAGTATTCCCTCGACCAGACGACCGCATCGAGGGGGGGCGATATCGGCTATGCGAACAAGCGGACGCTCTCCGAAGAGGCATACACCGCCGCCATGGCGATGGAGAAGACGGGCGACATGAGCGGGATCGTCAAGGGCAAGGAGGATATCCGCATTCTCAAGGCCACCGAGGTGACGCCCGAAAAGAAGAAGTCATTTGAAGAAGTGAAGCCGTGGATCGAGCGCACGGTGCAGAGCCGTAAGCAACGCGAGTCGTGGCTGAAGTATATCGATGATCTGAAAAAGAAGAATAACGTGCAGGTCTTCGAAGAGAAGCTTGTGAGTTCGGCAAAGGAAGGCGCCGCGCAACCCGTGAAGAGGAATGCCCTTCCAGGGAAGATGATCGACATCGGTCAATGATCAGGCGTCTGGTCGTGTTATGCGCGGCGTGCGTGTTTCCGTCCGCCGCGCCCGCCGCCGAACAGGGGCAGGTGCCCTGGCGGCCCGACGGGGTGCGCGCGGTGCTGCGGGCGGCCCCCACGCGGGTGACTGTCGGGGATCCGATCCCCTGCGCAATCACCATTACCGTCCCTGCCGGCGTCCAGGCGGTCCCGCCGACTCCCCGGGAGTTGCCGGGCGGGATCCGGGTGAAGTTTCTGGGGCTGGATCGAACGGGCGGCAAGAACCCCCCGCCGGGGGAGTTCTCCTACCGCTATGACCTCCGCATCTACGAGACCGGAGAGAAGCGCATCCCCTCGGTGCCCGTCCTCCTCCAGGGCGTCGCGGGTCGGAGTGCGACCCTCGACCTCGGCGGCCTCTTCTTCATGGTTGAGAGTGTCCTCGACAAGGACGCGAAGAATATCA
>JAPLCY010000074.1 GCA_026391995.1 Candidatus Auribacterota bacterium | reverse complement strand
CACGCCCCATGGCGCGCGCCGTGGTTGCGGTAACCGTCATCCTGGCGGCGGCGCTCTTGTGTATGACATGGCGCCGCTGCACGGTGTGGGGGAACAACCTCGCGCTCTGGGACAGCGCTGTCCGCGCGTATCCCGGGGGGTATACCCCCGTACCGTATTTCAACCGCGGTATCGTCTATACCGATCTGCGCCGGTGGGATCTCGCGGCCGCCGATTTCCAACAGGCCCTTGCGCTGCATTACAGGAAAGAGGGAAGGCCCAGGGCATACTTGCCTGAGTATGAGACTTTGCTTTCGGCGGCGCGCTATCCTGAGCTATATCAGTATCTTGCGGAACAATTTATAATTATAGGCCAACGGCAGGAGGCGATCGGATGCCTGAACGCGGCACAGAACTCGGGCCTCATCCAGCCCGCCCCTCATTGAGGGGGTGGGCATGCGGCTGTGGATAAGGTTTAATCTCCGGAAATTCTTGAGTATCCCCCTGGTGGCTGTGGTATCATTGGCCCCGGAAGGTTCCTATGGCCCTCACCACTGAACAGCAAGAGGTGCTCGCCCTCATGCGGAGGGTTGTGGAGAGCTACCATACCCTCGGCGTGGGGAGCGCCCACACCTTCGAGCGCCTTGCCAGGGATTATTTCAAAAAGGACGTTGACATCCGTTCGACGATCGATGCGGTGCACAGCCGGCGCGGCGACCGCATCTACGCCGAGCTCGCGCGGCTACAGGAAATCATCCTTGGCATCGAGAAGGAACACGCCTGATTTTATCCCGCGGCTCGCAGCACCCCGGCTATTTTTTAGCCGCTATCGTGCGCCGCGCCTGATGAGTCCCCGTAAAGGCCGAGGAGCAACCAGGAGCGGGCCCCGAACACGAACTCCCAAGGGATCACACCGTAGCCGTATACCACGCGGTGCGCCTGTTCCAGCACCTGGAACTGCTCGTCGGGATAACAGAGCCCGTGCTGAAGAACGCGGCCCCGCCGCGGAGAACGGCCGCGGCAATGAGAATAAGGAACAGGATGGTCCGGTTGCGGGGAATACGCGTGGTTTAGCCGGGAGGAAGACCAGTGCGTTCATAATGGGCGAGGCGCAGGCCGTGGAGCTCGTGCGTGTGCTTCAGGGGGAAGCGCTGGCCAAGGTATTCCGCGATCTCGGCATCGCCATGGCCGAGCGTGTCGAGCCCCACGAGGAACCAGACGGCTTGCCGGTTTTTGGTGTACTGCTCCAGTTTCTCCCGCAGAACATAACGCCCGCAGTCGGAGATGCCCACCTGACGCAAGCCCCCTTTGTAATAAATGTTGAACGGGATCATGTGCCCGGGGATGTTGACGAATATCAAATCTCCACGCCGCTCTTCCGCCGCGATGAGCGCGGCAGCGCTCCTGAAGTCGCTCTTCGCGTGGTCCGAGTAGAACACCATCGGATAGAAGTGATAGGGGCCGGCGAGGAGTGACGCGGCGCAGACAGCCCCGGCAAGAAGGAACCGGAGCGGGATATGTCTGATCGAGGTGATGGATGCCGCGGCGAGGATGAAAATCCCCGACGCCTCCCAGAGGTGGTAGCGCGGCTTCATAAACCAGAGTGTTCCCTTGGCGATGCTGAAAACGCTGATGACGATGAGCGGCGTGAGCGAGAAGAGGAGCGTGAAGAGGAGGGCCGGCTTGCGCTCGCGGCGCCAGAGGACATATCCCCCGGAGAGGACGAGCGCCAGCGTCCCGAACTCGATGATCCGCCGCAGCGTGTCGGTGATGAGCACGCGGCTGTACATGGGGCCGAGGATGAGCGAGTCGAGGATATACCGGAGCGCCCCCGCGGTGGCGGACAGGGACTCTCTAGAGAGCACCGGGCCCGGCCGCGAGTAGCCGCTCGAGACGGCCAACTGCACGGCTATCTGCGTCCTGAAGCCGAAGGCAAGCCACGGCAGGTAGCACAGGCCGACGGAGGCCATGGCGCACAGCCACGGGCGGAGCCCCCGGCGGTCGGCCGCGAACAGGTACGCGACATGCGCGGCGAGCACGAGGGCGGCGAAGTAGAAGGTGTAGCAGAGGACGAGGGCCGTGGCGGCGTACGAGAGCCACGGGCCGACGCGGCGCCCCCCGTCGAGCGCCCGCAGGAAGAGCCACGAGGAGGCGAGCGCGAGGAGGTTCGCCATGCCGTAGGCCCGGACCTCCTGGGAAAAAAAGATCGCGGCGGGCGACACCGCCATGAACAGCGCCGCGAGGAGCGCCGCGTCGGCGCGCCGGAACAGACGGCGCCCCAGGAGGTAGATGACCGGCACGGCCATGACGCCCATCACGGCGGAGAGGGCCCGGCAGGCGAAGTCGCCGGCGCCGAACGCCCGTATCCAGAGCGCCAGAACCGCGAAGAACGCGGGCGGCGTTCCCTCGTTCTTCAGGCACGCCGTGAGAACGGCGCGGGGGGCGGGGCGGGGGTTGACGAATTTCCGGTGCGTCGCGTCCACCAGGGAGGCGGTTATGAAGTGCAAGTCCACCCCCTGCGCGTCGTACACCGAGCACGCCTCGTCTCCCCATATGCTCTGATAGGTCAGATCATAGAAGCGGAGAAAGGCGGCGACCGCGATGATGAGCATGAGCAGGAAGAGAATTTTTCTTGTCTGCATTGAACCCACGGGCTTTGCGGCAGTATAATATCATGCGTGATGGCGGCTCACAATAGAATAGACTGGACTATCGTAAGGCCTCACGAAAATGTGGGATAAATGCCTCGGTCATGGCAGGAGAAGGACATTCCTCGCCGTAATATGCTATTGGTGAGAGAAATAGGGAAAATGTCTGAGAAACCCTGAACGTACGGTTTGATGAGGGGGAGTAGGAAAGCTGACACGGAGACGCTACATGGGCACGAAGCTGGAAACAGCGGATAATGAATGGACACACTACTAGCTTATGAACATTATTTTGAAGGGAACATTATTTACTTTGAATCAAGTGCTCACCACGGAATTGACCGAACTCGAATGACTTGCCGCGCCTGGCGGCGCGAACGAGGCCAGCGCAAACGCTGGAGCCTTGCCGATGATCCGGGCTGTTCAGCGCGACCACAGTGGGTTGCGCTGAACGGGGCTCGCGGCGAAAAGATTAGGGACAACGGGAAAAGGAGGTACGCAATGGGAGACAAAGGCAGGAAGGATAAGGACAAGGGTCGGAAACAGAAGATAAACAAACAGGAACAAAAGGCAAAAAGGGAGCTGGAGAAGCAACA
>JAPLCY010000094.1 GCA_026391995.1 Candidatus Auribacterota bacterium | reverse complement strand
TATCTGCGCGCCGCGGCAACGCCCACTCAAGCAGTGGGTGCCGTGTACAACGTGGGCTCGGGCGCGCAGACCACCATCCGGCAGGTCGTGGATGTCGCGCGCCGCGAGCTCGACATCTCCGCGACACCATCGTGGGAATCAATGCCCGATCGGATATGGGACACCGGCACATGGGTGGCCGACAACCGGCTGATTACCGCCGCATTGGGGTGGAAGGCGCGCGGCGATTTCGAAACGGGCTTCCGAGCGATGGTGGATTGGTTCAAGGAGAACCCCGACATGCTTGCCCTCTATAGGGAGCGCATACATGCACTGGGGAAATGAGGATTGCCGCGCTCACCGACGGGTCGGCCGCCGGCAGCACATTGCAATAAAGTAGACTCCCACCAGCGAGAGCGACACGATACTCACGCGCACCCCGCGGGCGAATGAGAGAGGCTCGTACCGAAAATTCACTGTATGCCGCCCCTCATTGCAGTACACCGCCCTGAAGGCGTAATTCCCACGAAGAATGGGGCGCTCTGTACCATCAACATACGCCTTCCAACCCGGATAATAGGTGTCGCTGAGCACAAGGAAGCCCGGCCGTGAGAGTGTTGCGACAAGCATCGTATTCCCCGGCTGATCGCCCGTGATAGTGGCCTGTGAGGCCGGCATTTGGCTTGCCGGCGCAGGTAACCTCACGCCCGGCTCGCTGTCGAACAGGACCAGCCCGCGTTCCGCAAAATCCCCCTTGCTCAACTCGCGCAGGAGGTCGCGCCTGTCATTGATTATTCTTGCCTCATGGGCCACGTACGCTCGTGGAGAAGGTTTTTCACGCGCGTACACATTCTCCCGCCCATCGCCAAACTGCACCCTGTAGCCCGGCATGGCAAATTGCTGATCTGCGGGGAGAATGACATACTTCAGGTTGAGCGCCTCGAACATCGGGGTAACCCGTTCAATGGAAAAGGTCAGGCGGTCCGACGAGGAAATCCCCTGCGAAAAATCCACATACTCCTTATAGCAGCCGACATTGACTGTCTCGTAGCCGTCTATCGCGAAAATAGCATCGTTCATGTTCTGCGTCGCCCCCGGAATTGAAATATTGGGTGTGCAGACACGGAAGGGAGTTCGATCCGCCTTGAGAGAATCCACCAGCCCGCGAGGCCAGGAGCAGACGGCCAGGGGGCTTGTCATGATATACCTCGCACCGAAATACCACAGGTCGGCAATAGAGAGTGCGATAAGAACAATGCCTATCGCCGGAAAAGGTATTCCTCCCCGAGCCACAGCAAACAGTATCACTCCCGCTACTCCCATCAGGATTCCCGCGACAGCGACACCTTGGATGGTCACACGGTATGCGGAGTGCGCCATCCCCCCTTCCGCAGCGTTGAGCGGCGGCGTTCCCTCGAATCCCCTCGCCGCGCGGTAGCGCAACACCTGCTGCCAGAGAGAAGACCGCTCACCGCCCTGCGCCATGACCGCGCAGAGCAGGAGAACCACGCCGGCGGCGAGCAGGGTCATAACCGCGACACGCGTGAGCCCCCTCCTCCCGGTCCTGACACGTTCCAGCACGATCTCGCAGCCATACCCCGCCAGCACCGCCAGCGAGAAGGTAGTGAGAAAAATAAATTTAGCCTGCCCCCTGAACAGGCTAAAGCCAGGGACATAATAATAGAAAAATTTGAAGAGCGGCGAATAGGCGCCGAACGCAAGAATAAGAGACAGGACGGCTAGCCCCGTGAAAAAGTACGCGTGCCGCCTGCGGGAAAGGCATGAGCCAACGACTGCAAGTATTAAGGGGGCAATACCTACGTACAGGCAGGTCTCCCAGAACAGCCACCGCCCCCAGTAGCGGGCTCCCTGCATATCCCCCCAGAAACCCGGCGCGGCAAGCGTGAGGATATTCTCCGGCGGAAATGAAATCTCCCTCACGGAGGCAGGGCCCTTGAGAAGCGCGCGGCTGGAGAACCGGGTATATTCAAGGCTGGGGAATAGCTGGACGGCGGAGAGGGAGAAGCCGACCGCGCACAGCACACCCAATCCGATACACACGCGTCCCAGAGGGGCCGGGCTCCTCTCCTCGTGGCAGGCATAAATAGCCCCAGCAAGAAAATACAACACGAGCGCGCCGAAACAATACAGCATGTACTGCGGATGGCCGGCTAGGACCTGGAGCGCAAGCACGACCCCGCCCAGCACGTAATAGACCACCTGTTTCCGGCGCAACGCGAGCTCCGCGAGGAGAAGAGAGAGCGGCAGCCAGGGCAGCGGATTGAACACGTGCCCCGGAAAAAGCTGCACTATATACGGCCCAGAGAAGACGAAAGTGATAGCGGCGAGTAGCGCGCTGAACTTGTTACCCAGGAGATAGTTAACGAAGATATAGGTGAGTACGCCCGCAAGAAAGAAGTGGAAGGCGATCGACCAATTGAGGGCGATATGCACGGGCATAACAAGGAAGATGAGATTGAGCGGATAAAAAATAGCAGAATGCCAGTTGGCGATAAATGGGGTGCCACAGAAGAGGTACGGATTCCACAGCGGGATCTCTCCCCTCCCGAGAATGTTGAAGCCAAAACGCCGCAATGAATACACGTGATGAGTGAGGTCAAGAAAAACAGGATGGCTCAGAATGACACCGCCCGCAAGAAGAGCCTTCCGGAAAAGCAGAAGTGTAATCGCCAGGAGGATGAGGATGCAGTGCCTATCTTTTAACCACGCAGGTCTATTACGGCGCCGCTGCTCCATGTCCAATTTATCCTGACCACACCACAAATGATCGATTGTCTTGTTAGTCAAAATTAATTCTCTCTTTTTCTATAACCAAAGGCCTCCCTTTGACCTGGGTAAAAATACCGCCTGCATATTCTCCTATCTTGCCGATAAAGAATAAAGGGATGGAAAAATAAAAAGAAAAACCTATAACTATAGGCGCCACTCTTAATTGGAATCTGGTCTGCCGCCGATTTCAACCATCGGCTTGGGGATATCGTATGTTTCTTCGCTAATCCGCGTTCCTCTCCCCCCGCACAGTATCACCACTTTCATGCGCTTCCCCCCGTGATCTTTTCCGCAGGCATCATTATATCCCACTGCGCCCGTTCCGGAAACGGAAAAACGGCTCCCCACGGCGCTGCCTGAGCTACAGAGGCTTAGCCGCGGATTTACGCGGATGAACGCTGATTTTAAAACGGCTGAAAGTTAAAAGCCGGGAGTTTAAAGAAATGTATCCAACCTGTTGTTTCAGACTTTGGGCTTTCGGACCGTGGTAATATCCGCGTGTATCCCTGCCTGCCGGCCGAATTTTTTATCATCAAATTCAATGCCTTTATCTCCTCCATAATCAATCCCTTGCTTTCATCTTCAGCCCGCCCCGCCCCCCGGCCTTTTTGATAAATTTATACACGGAGAAATTCTTCAGCCCCGTGCAGTCGCGCGTCACGATATACTCGGGGAATCGCGCCGGGTCTATCCGGATGCCCAGTTTGCTCTGGGCGTAGTCTATAAAATAGAAACGGTCGTAGGCCCTCTCTATTGACCGGGAGTAGGTAGTGAAATTCCCGTGATTCAGATCATAGAACTGTATGTTGGGCAGAATGAACGGCTCCGGGGAGACAATGACGGGGATATTCTTGTCCAGACAGTCGTAGAGAAGATCGGTCCTGACAAGGTGGTGGCTTGCCTCTACCAGGCTCCCCAGCCTGAAGAGCAGGCAGTTCCCGCCCGTGCGGGAAAAGGGGATGAAGAAGTTGGCGGACAGGTAAAATATATTGACGCCGCAGAACAATACTAGTACCGCCGCGGCCGCCCTTTTTGAGCGCAGCGACAGTTCATAGATCCCCAGTCCGGTGATCAGCGCTGTCCCGAAAAGGGCGCTTAAAAAATAACGTATCGCGGTATATTTGATCACAAAGAACGGGAGTAAATAGAGAAAAAGCGTGAACACCAGGAGGCCGCGGTAGAGCCGCTCCCGCCCGCGCGCGGCGAGCAGGCACACCGCTCCTATAAATATAATGCTGTTAATCGGGAGAACCGTATACGTAACGCACCCCGCATTCCTCAGATAAATTACCGTCCCATTGATCATCCCGCCAAAGTACGGGAGGAACATGCGCGCATCGGAAAGCGCCTGCAAGGGGGCATTGAATGGCTCGACATAGACCCTCGCATTCGAAAGCAGAGAATAGAGCAGCCTCGGCGAAAACCCGATCACGCATCCGACCGCCGTCGCAGATGAGCCAGGCACCCAGCATAGCCAGTGGGATGACTGCGGCAAACTGGTGCTCATAGCAGGCGAGGCCTAAGACAATGCCCGCGAGCACAGACGCCCAGCGTCTATCCATGGTTATAAGCAAAAGACCGATTGATGCACTACAATAGTACCAGGCAGAAATATTTATGATGACAAACCACGGGCAAAAGGAGAGGACGAGCGCGCAGATGATACCTGCATTCGCAGAGAAGAGACGCCGCATTAGCAGATACACGAATAGTATCGATAATGAGTTGAAGGCTGCGAACGGCAATTCCAGCGCCAGGCGATTAAAACCGAAGAAAAGCGACGAAAGGGCTGTGAGATATATCCTGATCGCCCCCTCATATGATGTAAAACCAGTGATGCGGAATCCTTCCCCATGGATGATGCCGCTGGCCGCGATACCCCATTGCGCAGCATCAGAATTCAGGCCGGGCATGTAATAGAAAAGGAGCGTCTGCACAATGGGGATGCAGATGAGGAGCGCGACCACCCGCGCGCTCCACCTCTCATACGAAAGTTTTTGCATACGTTTCCCTCCTTGCGAGAGCAGCAAGATAAAAGGCAATGATTACCATGACGGTTACACCGCTCACCGCCGCACCCCACCTGAACGAGGCCGGCGCGTACGTGAAGCGGACCTCGTGTGTGCCTTTTCCCAGGGGGACGCCACGGAACATATAATTGGCCCTCAGGATGCGCCCCGGAGCCCCGTCAACCAAAACCTTCCAGCCCGGATAGTAGGTATCACTGAGCACCAGCACACCTGGTTCCTCGATATTACAGTGGACAATGACCTCATTCGGAGCATAGCGTTCAATGCGGGCTAAAGATGCTCTCCTGGATGCCGCAAGGGGAATTCCGGGTTCCTCCTCAAGAACAACCTCGGAGGAAGGATCAAAATCAGCGCTGTCCATCACCCGAAGGGCCTCCTGCGCATTTTTCGCCAGGCGCGCCCTGTGTGCAATCAGCGCTCTCGGAATAACCGTTTTGTTCTCATAGATTCGTATATAGCCATTGTCAAACCGAAGCAGGTACAACGGGTCGGCAACATTTGTCGCGGCGGGGACAATCAGGTATTTGATGTTTGCCAGCGAAACTATCCGGTGCGTCTCTGGGCGCGATAGCAGCGCTGCGGTTTCTTCAGAGCGCAGATGAAAATACTCCGTGAATATTTTGAAGAGGTCTATCGCATTCGTATCATACCCCTCGAACGATTGAAACCCGTAGTTCATCCCCTGGTTCACGCCGGGGACGGGAACGCGTATATCTCTCAGGAACCTGTAGATTCCGGGGTCGCTCTTAAAAAAGGCCACGGCATCGCCGGGCCACTCGCAGGAGGAGATGGGCGAGATCAAAAGAAAGGATATGTCGAAACTCCACAGGTCGGCGACGACGACTGTTGCGATCATAATCTTCAGGAGTGAAACACTAATGCGTCGCACCAGGGCACAAAGGATAATCAATGCCGTGAGCCCCAGAAATATCGCCAGACGCCTGATGCAGTCCATGAACATATGATAGGCGTCCTGAAGGAATAGCGGATTATCGAGAATCTTCCAGTAGCCCTTGTCAATGGCCTTTCTGTAGTGCACCAGTTTTTCCCACAGAAGCGCTCCCCCCGCAGCATACGCCGCGTATGCGATCAGCATTGTCATGATTACCACGCACAATATTGCCAGGAGCAATCGCCGACGCCCCCTTAAATCCTCGACAATCCCCTGGGCGCCCACCCCTGCCAGCACTGAGACGGAAAAGATAGTTAGAAACAATAGCTTGGCATTTCCTCTAATTAGCTTAAAACCCGGGACGTATTTGTAGATATACTCAAGAAGGGGGGTATAGCCCCCCATGGCCATAATTAGCGATATGGCGCCGATGGCCAGGAAAATGAAGGCGATCCTCCTGCGCTCTCGACTGGCAAAGCCGGTCAGGGCCAGGGTAAGCGAGAGTATGCCTACGTATACCGCTGCTTCCCAGAAGTAGCACCTGCCCCAACAGAATACCCGGACAAAATCACCGAACACCGTCGGCATCAGGAAGGTGACAAGGTTCTCAGGAGGGAAAGATCCTCCCGCCGCCTCGCCGAACTCAAGCATCTGCCCCCGTGAGGAATAGCGGACGAAATCGAGAGACGGAAGGACCTGCACCGCCGCCAGGGCGAAGCCGAGTATGATATATCCGGCAAAGAAAAGCGGCGTGAAGATACGCGCCCCTCGCTCCCCCCCCTCGCCCCGAATGAATACGCCGCGAAATATCACGTACAGCGCAATGCCGATGAGGCTGTAATACACATACTGGGGATGGCCTGACAGAAGCTGCATTCCCAGGGCGACGCCGGCGAGAATAAAGCAGGAACCGCGCCGTGTTTTTAACCCCGCCTCCACCGCCAGCAGCTGGGCAGGAAACCAGGGAAGGGCGCAGACAACCGAAAGGTGCCCCGAGAAGATACGCAGGATCACCGGCGCAGAGAACATGAAGGTCAACGACGCGATAAGGGCGCCGAATCCCGATATTGATAGGCGGCGCATAAAAAAATACGTGAAAGCGCCGATAAGAAACACGTGCAGGGCAAAGCTTACGCTTATGGCGGTATGTGTCGGCATACACAGGAATATCAGATTAAGAGGATAGAAGATCGCCGACTGCCAGTTCTCTATGAAAGGATAACCGCAGAAGAGGTACGGATTCCAGAGGGGGATGATCCCCTGCCGGAGAAGACCGAAACCGAAAAACCTCCAGGGATAGAACTGGTGCGTGAGGTCCACGAGCGTGCGGCTGCCCAGGATGACGGGAGAAAAAGCAAAGAGGGCTTTCCTGAAAAAGAATGCCGTGGCCGCAAAAAGGAAAATGATCGCTCGTCTGTCGGAAGATGAGTGTGACATGCGGTGGCTGTTCAACTGATCATTATTGGCGGCGGATTTCATTTTTGGCGGTGCGATCATAGCCCTTTGGGGACGAGGATAAACGCCGGGAGCACCACCGGAATCAGCTCCGCGAATATCCTGAGCTCCCAGAAGTTGCCCACGAAAAGTACTGGAACGGCATCGGAGCGGCGCCGTTGATAAGCGACGCCCAGGGGACTCCCCTCAATTCGTAGGTCAGCTCAAACCAGAGACCGGTGAAATAGTAGGATGCGAAAGTCACAAAGACAATACAGCCACACGCGCATAACCGTTTTATGCTTATGTTCTTATTCATTGCATCACCTTATAAATGATTACCGGGTTGCTGCGCGCAACGGCCTCCGGATACGAAACCTCGGCATGGAGCGGCTGTAACAAAGGCTCGGGAGAGCGGGGGGACTGGGCCGCCCTGAAGCGGAGAGAGAGCGGGGCCTCGATCAGGTGCGTGATCCGCTGGTCGCGGACATAGGAGAAGATCGTCCCGTCAAGGATCGCCCGATACGCTCCGCCGTTCACAACGCCGTCGAGATTGATAACAGTCTGGGGGCAGTAGTA